>JAGTQJ010000085.1:0-6053 GCA_018396515.1 Candidatus Bathyarchaeota archaeon
GGGTATCCCTCTAGCCTTTCTTCCATCTCGCTGGTTGAGGGTTGAGACCTGAAGAATGACTCTGCCATAGGCGATCAGTAGGCGAAGTGCTTGAAGATGGATAAAAGATCTCCCCCTCCTAGTGCAAGGGTTGGCCCCACAAACCTGCTCGGCTCAGCCAATTAAAGGTTGAGCTGAACCCAGATTATATGAGGAGGATGGATATAGAGACCCTAAGAGGCCGATCAATGGGCTTTTGATGGGGCGATGGCCTCACAGGTTATATTCTGCTTCCCTGCCTGGAGCAGCGTGATGGATACAATTAATTAACAACTAAATCATCATAGATTGTTGGTGGATTAAACTTGCCGTTTGGATATGCAGGTAAGGTCCTGTGGGTGGATCTCGAATACGGGAGGATTAGGGTTGAGGAGCCTTCGGAGAACTGGTATAGGATGTATCTCGGTGGGATGGGGGCCGTGGCCTACTACCTCCTCAGAGAGCTGGAGGCGGGGGTGGATCCCCTAGGCCCGGAGAACATCCTTGTAATGGCTACGGGCGTCATAACCGGAGCGCCCTTCTCAGGGAGCGGACGCAACGCCGTGGGCGGAAAGTCCCCACTGACTGGGGGCTTCGGGGAGTCGGATGTTGGGGGCTACTGGGGGGCTGAGCTGAAGCACGCGGGCTTCGACGCCATAATCTTCAAGGGGGCCTCGGAGGAGCCCGTCTGGCTCTGGGTCGAGGATGGCAAAGCGGAGCTTAGGGATGCATCGAGCCTCTGGGGGCTCGAGGTGGGGGAATGCCAAGATAGGATGAGATCGGAGGTGGGGGAGCCCCAGGCCAAGACGGCCATCATAGGGCCTGGAGGGGAGAGGCTGGTCAGGTTCGCCTCGGTGATCAACGATCTCAACCATGTGGCAGGCAGGTGCGGTCTGGGCGCCGTGATGGGGTCTAAGAGGCTGAAGGGGGTGGCCGTGAGGGGGCATAACCCCCCGAAGGTTGCAGACCCAGAGAGGCTCAGGGAGCTGGCCAGGCTGGTAAACTCCAGGATACCGACGGAGGCTAGGAGCCTCCACGAGTATGGGACCGGGGCAGCCATGGACGCCTATATGGAGACAGGCAACCTCCCGACGAGGAACTTCAGGGATGGGGGCTTCAAGGAGGTCATCGAGATCGACGCTATCGCCGTTAAAAACAGGTTTAGGGTCGGGATGGAGACCTGCTACGCCTGCGGGGTCCGCTGCAAGAAGGTCGTCGAGCTGAAGGAGCCCTACATCGTGGAGGCGAGGTATGGAGGCCCCGAGTATGAGACCCTAGCAGCCCTAGGGTCAGACTGCGGGGTCTCAGACCTCGCCGCCATATGTAAGGCCAACGAACTTTGCCAGAGGTATGGGCTAGATACGATAAGCACCGGGGCGACGATAGCCTTCGCCATGGAGTGCTACGAGAACAATATAATCTCCAAGGAGGATACAGGCGGGATCGACCTGAGGTTCGGGAATGCCGATGCCATGGTCAAGATGGTTGAGATGATAGGGAGGAGGGAGGGCATAGGGGACCTCCTGGCTGAGGGGGTGAAGAGGGCCTCGGAGAGGCTTGGCTCCGGAGCTGAGGCCTACGCGATCCATGTGAAGGGGTTGGAGGTTCCCATGCATGAGCCCAGGTTGAAGAAGGGGCTAGGCCTAGGCTACGCCGTCTGCCCGATGGGCGCGGACCACTGCGCAAACTTCCATGACACCTTCATGACTCCGGAGAACTACATGAGAGTCAGGCCCCTAGGAATCCTGGAGGAGGTCCCTGTCGATAGCCTTGGGGGTGAGAAGGTACGGCTTTATAAGAGGTGGACGGAGATGAGGGTGGTCGCCAACAGCCTATCCATCTGCCAGTTCCCCCCATGGAGGTTCTCAGAGTACGTCGACCTCGTCCAGGCTGTCACGGGTTGGGACATATCGATGCTGGAGCTCGCGGAGGCGGCTGAGAGGATCCTAACCCTCGCCAGGCTGTTCAACATCAGGGAGGGCCTAACATCGGCGGACGACTGGCTCCCGGAGAGGTTCTTCCAACCCCAGACCTCAGGCCCCCTATCCAAGAGGGCTATGGAACCAGGGGAACTGAGGAGGGCCATAGAGCTCTACTACGGGATGATGGGATGGGACAGGGATGGGATACCCCTACCTGAAACCCTCCAAAGGCTTGGGATCGGGTGGGCCGAAGTGCACCTCCCGCTAAAGGGGACTGAGAGGCTGATAGTCTGAGAGGCCTCAGCCCTAAATCAGCTTTTTCAGGATGTCCATCCCAGCTATGACGCCCCTCAGCTCCCTCCCATCAAGATCCCTTACAACATATACATGATCGGCCCTATATTCGATCATCAGATCCATAACTTTCCCTATGCTTTCATCCTCCTTAACCATTATAGGGCTTCTTAAGGGCATAGAGTTCAACGTAAGCCTCCTCTTATATTCAGGGATCTTTAGAACATCTTCTATTTCTATACATCCAATCAATGCCATGGATTCAGTTACAACAGGATAAACTCTATAATTATGATACTTCATTATATTGACTGCCTCATCTAAAATCATCCCCTCAAGTAGAAAGACGGGGTTGGTGGTCATCACCTGAGCAACCTTAAGCTCCTTCAGGGTGTCGACCCTCCCCCTCTCCTTCAGGTTGTGGTAGAGTACCTCCACGGCCTCTTCCTCCTCCACCATGCGGTGGACTGGTTGAACATCTGAGAGGAAGGTGGATCTTCCAGATGCGAAGTACGCGGTGGTGGCCGAGATGAGGGATGGGATTATGGATGATGGACCAGAGGTCTCGGCCACGAAGGCTATGCTCGCGAATAGGGTCTTACTGGTTGAAGATATAAGGGCGGCGATCGCCGCCGTGACAATTATCTTGTCCTGAACCCCCATCACTCCTCCAGCATATGCCGCCCCGAGGGCTGACCCAACGAATATCGAGGGCACGAAGAGCCCACCACTCCCCCCAGAGCTGAGGGTTATCGAGGTCGCAATCATCTTAAAAACAATGAGGGATACCAGGAGGCCCAGGGGGAGATCCTCTCCATGGAGAAGCTCCCCTATAGTATCGTAGCCGAGACCGAGGGTCTGGGGGTAGAACCATCCAATCAATCCTAAAAGCAGCCCACCGGTTATAGGGTTCAGGATCCTTACAGGGCCCACTGAGGCCAGCCTCTTCATAAACCTGAACAGGGCTGTGAAGACTACTCCACATCCGGCCGTTATGAGGCCGAGGATGAGAGCATGGAAGGCCGTCCAGTACGATGGCGGGGTTGGGTATGGGACCATTGGGAAGATCGTCTCTGAGCCAAGCATACCTATCGAGATGAGGTAGGCCACCAGGGATGAGAACGTGGCTGGTATGAAGGCCTCCCTAACAAGGTCCCTCTGGTATGGGATCTCGATGGCGTATAATATGCCCGTCAGGGGTGCCTTGAAGACCGCAGATATCCCGGCAGCTGCACCAGTGAGGAGGTATTTCCTTAAATCTTCATGGGAGACCCCAAGCCTTCTACAAATGGCCGATGCCACACCTCCACCCAGGAGGAGGCTGGGCCCCTCAAGGCCCGCGCTTCCACCGAGGCCTATGGTTATGGCTGAGGCGATGGGCTTAACCAAGGTATCCCTCTCGGGTATAAACCCCTCACCATAGTGGTAGAGTTCAAGCAGCTCATGAGTTCCACATCCAGTTGTCTTCACCTCAGCCAACCCCTTAACAAGAAGATATGCAACGGACAGACCTAAGACGGGCATGAGGACGATGTAACGTCTCACCTCATAGGTCGATGTGAAATTGCCCCAGATGTAGGTATATAGCCTCACAAACCCGACGGTGGACAGCCCAACAGCTAAACCTATAAGGCAGGAACTCCCAATAATGGATCCGTATACGCCCAGCCTCAACCATCCAAGGGGCCTGTTCCCTTCTCGGCCCTCCTTGAGGCCGTCTCCTGAACCCTTCATCAACAGGTTTCTTGAAGAGAAATAAACCAGCTTATAAGTTATGCTGCAAACGAAATATGGGAGTGAAAACTGGGACACTTACATAACTAAAGTTATGCGACTTCACCCTTGGCAGGATAATGGGTGGCTGGAAAATGGGTGAGAGGTGTGGCTCGGGAGGCCGTGATCTCAGGGTTTTCGGGGGAGATCGAACCTCTTCGCGGTCTCCCCTATGACCTCCTCTAGGAGGTTAAGCCCCTCCTCCACCTGCTCCTCTGTTATTGTTAGGCATGGCATCATCCTTATTATGCCTGTCCCAGGGCTTGTTCCTACGATCAGGCCCTTCTCCTTGGCCTTATCCGTGAGGTAGACCATGGGGTTGTGGTTCGGGTCGAGCCTCTGCTCGGGCGTCAAGCCCCTTGGGACAATCTCATCCCTTGTCTCGGGGTTTGCCACGAGCTCCACGCCCATGAAGAGGCCTAGGCCTCTAATATCTCCGATTATCGGCTGCCTCTCTTGCATCCCCCTCAGCTCCTCCATCATGTGGGCCCCCATCTTGGCGGCCCTCTCGGCGAGCCTCTCCTTATAGTAGTATTCTATCACCGCTAGGGCTGTGGCGCATGCCAGGGCGTGGCCGCTGTATGTGTAGCTGTGGGGGAATCCCCTCTCGTCGAAGTAGTCCCCTATCATCTTGTTCACGATTGTGGCCCCTAGGGGAACATAGCCTGAGGTTATCCCCTTCGCATAGGTCTCGACGTCTGGGACCACGTTCCAGTGCTCGCAGGCGAACATCCTCCCAGTCCTCGCGAAGCCCGTCATCACCTCATCGAAGATTAGGAGGATCCCCTTCTCGTCGCAGATCCTCCTCACCCTCGGCCAGTAATCCGGAGGTGGGACCACCTGCCCAGCCCAGCTGCATATGGGCTCAGCCATGAAGGCCGCTATGAACCTCTCCCCCTCCTTCTCGATGGTGTATCTGATGAACTCTGCGCAGAGGAGGTCACACTCTGGGTAGGTCTTCTTGAAGGGGCACCTGTAACAGTATGGAGCGGGGACATGCTTGAACTCCTCAAAGATGCTTAGGCCTAGTAGCTGCCTGGTACGGGCGCTTCCCCCCACGCTCATCGAGGCGTAGGTGGAGCCATGATAGGCATCCCAGAAACTTATGATCTTGGGGGCTCCCCTATAGAGCTGGGCGAGCTTTATCGCAGCCTCATTCGCCTCCGTCCCGCTGTTGCTGAAGAATGATTTGCATAGGTCTCCCGGGGTTATCTGGGCCAGCCTCTTGGCCAGCCTTATCTGGGGGACGTTGAAGTAGCTGGGAGAAGAGTAGGCGAGCTCATCGAGCTGCCTCTTAGCTGCCTCGATGATCTCCCTGTTCCCCAGCCCGATGTGGACATTATAAAGCTGAGAGATGAGATCTATGTATCTCTTTCCCCTAGCATCATAGAAGTATGCACCCTCACCCCACACGACTATGGGCTCCTCAACCCCTGGACGGGGCTCCCACCTCTGGATCAGATAGGCCCTCCCCTCTTCATAGAGGCGCTTGACCTCCTCCTCGCTGAGATTCTTTCCACTCATAAAGGATCCCTAGTACTCATGAAACCTAAGGGCTCTTAACTTTATCCCCCTATTTGGTAAATAATTAGGAGATATCCTCCGGAACTCTTAACCCAACCCACTGAGTCAAAATCTTTATGAAACTGTTGTTTCCGTGGAAAGTTCTTTCAGGGCTTGAACCGGGAGGGCATCGCCAAAGCCCAAGCCATAATCCCTCATCACGGAGGTATCCCTTATCCGGCCCCTAAACCCGTGGGATAGACCTGGAGCCCCCTATAGTGGAGGAGGGAGACCAGGAACAGGGCCAGCTCCTCCAAGGTTTTACCGTAATTCTCCATGACAACCACGATGGAATCCATTTGAAAGTATTTTATCGCCGACCTTATGGAGCCACTCCCCCTCCTCAAGAATCGCTTGCAAGCCTCTGCTTGGTGCTCCACCAATGCCACTTCCAGGAACATGTCCGAGTCAATTAACACGGCGGTATCCAAGGCTCTTCCCAGCCCTGATTCTCCGAGCCTCATAAAGCTCCACCCAGCCCCC
>JAGTQJ010000085.1:6064-6831 GCA_018396515.1 Candidatus Bathyarchaeota archaeon
GACCATGCCTATATTGCCTCCACTGGATCCCCCACGGGCTTCGCGGCCTCGAGAACCTCCGAGACCTGAGATAGCCAAGCGCTGAAGTCCTTCCAGGAGGCGACGCTCAGCGATCCCCCGCCATAGCCGTAGAGCCTCATCGCGGCCTACCTGAACCAACGCTCCAGCTCATAGGGTATATGGACCTTGATTCCTGAATTACTAAAGGAATAAAGGCCTTTACATCCTGGCTCATCGATCCTACACGGATCTCCCATCGCCTCGCCCCAGGCCCAAGAGGAAGGGGGTGAGGATGAGGTGTGCCATATATGTGAAAATTGAAAAAGATGCCTGAGAAGCAACATCAGGATCGGGAAAGAGTGGAAAACATCACATCCTAGGGAAGTATTAATTCTAATACATAGAAAGTTGATTATATTGAACTGATCTTAAGTTTTTAAATATTGATATCTCTATAATATCTTGTACTTGGACAACCTAAACATTTGTTTTCAATATATTTAAGACATTTTCCGCAATTTATGCCGCATGGCGCATCTTCGTCAGATTTATCGGTGAAGAGTCTTATTGGTATGAATTTAGGCAATTCTGGTGTTTCACCTATTATCACCTCGGAGCGTCTAATTCCTTTACGAACCCTTATGGAGCAAACCTCAACTATAGAATTTAGAGTATCCATGTCCTCAGCGATCATGATAGTCATCAAATTATATTCTCCGGTAGTTCTCGTTATGAAAATGACTCTAGGACATTTAGAAAACACTTTC
>JAGTQJ010000087.1 GCA_018396515.1 Candidatus Bathyarchaeota archaeon
GTTTAAAAGCCTGAGGAGCACCTTGACGTAAAAAGGTTTCCATCAAGTTTTTTCGCTTTTGCTCAGGTAGTTTTCCGTTCTACCATAACTTAATCCTCCAACAAGACTGACACGGCACAATTGCTCATGGAAGGTAGGTTTTCAGCAGCTTCGAATCTTATATCATGAAGGAAAACTCATCACTTATAGATATAAATATCTTACACATTTAAGATGAACTCTATGTGAAGAGTTTCTCCATTTGCATTATATAACCATATTTCCAGCTAGGGGAAAGCATCGATAAACGATTATTCCCATTATTCTTGTCTATTGCTACAACATAGCTAAGTGTCTTCTCAATAAATACATCTTGAGGGGTGGGAGAGTTTTGATCATGGAGACAAAATTAATCTGTAGATCTATTCCTAGCTCACATGACGAGTTGAGGGGTGAATCTCTCTACGGCCTCCTTGACCTGTGACCATTCTCCCTTGCTGTGGATGACATACTTCTGGTTCCGCTTCCATTTCCCGTTCTTTTTGAGCCATAGGTATAGAGCTATCTGCCTCCGTCCAAAGGAGTCCACGAGGGCTACGGCTGCCCACCACTTCTCCGTCTTATACAGGGTGACTGCATCTATCACCTTGAGCTTTTCAGAGATGGGTAACTCCTCTCCAGACATAAGCCATCGTCCAATAAGTGTCATGGATAGCCTAATATCTCTATCTCCCCAGCCTCCTGGTTGCTTGCCCCTTGGACAAATTATGTTAACCATCCGCTCGGGAAACATTATAATTGAGCAGTGGCCATGAAGATTCGGTGACAGGGCTGAAATCCTCCGTGCTTGTCATAGATATGATCAATGACTTCGTCTCAGGAGCCCTGGGAAGCGAGAGGGCTTTGAGAATAATAGCCCCCTTGAGGGAGCTATTGAGGAGGGCTCGGGAGGGGAGGATCCCAGTTATCTACATCTCTGATGCCCACCTCCCCGAGGTCGACAGGGAGTTCGAGTTATGGCCAAGCCACGCCCTGGAGGGATCATGGGGGGCTGAGGTAATCGAGGAGCTGAGGCCAGAGGCTGGCGACTATCACCTGAAGAAGAGGCGGTATAGCTCCTTCTACGCCACGGGCCTAGACCTCCTCCTACGAGAACTGGGCGTGGACACGGTCATCCTCACGGGCCTCGTCACAAACATCTGCATCCAGCACACGGCGGCCGACGCCTTCTTCCGTGGATATAAAGTTGTAATTCCCCGCGACTGCGTGGAGGCACCCACCCAGGAGGAGCAGGAGGCAGCCTTAAGATATATGGAGCGAGTATACGGCGCTAAGGTGGTCTCCTCCAAGGAGGTAGTGACAGCCCTCCAATAATTACATTGGAATCTCAAGGAGGTTCTACCTTCCCTCTACTCAGTTCAGCGCGTATGTGCTTAGGCCCCTCCTTTGGCTGGGCATCTTACATCACTCCTGAATTTGCAGATGTGCCAACGCCCACACAGCCCATCCTTCCGCGTCATCCAGTTCCTGAAGAATGGACACTGAGCTACCCCATCTCTGCTTTTCTCTCCTGAGCCGGACATGCCTTACCTCCTTCCCCGATCTCCGCGAACTATAAAAAAGCTCGGGAAAGAGCTCCTATATCCCCAAGAAAATAGTTCAGTTCTTGGCTGTGAGAAGCCCGCTTTTTAAAACTAAGCCCCTCTTTGAGGGCCTAGTTTACGGCGCTATTGGGAACAACCACCAGATCCTAATTAACCTTCCAGATTAAAAGTTTAGAGGATTTTGCTTTAACTCTCTTAAGCTCTCTTTATAGGCATTATTACAAGCACAATTTCTGAGTTTTTAATGAGATCTCAACAGCCTATCCGAAATCCTTATGATACCTATAACCCAATAACGGTTAAGGGGAAGCTCTTGAGGAAATTTCACATAGCCACGGCTGAGGAGATCAGGAGCGGGAGGACTACCGATATATACTTCGTCAGGACGAAGGAGGTTCTCCATGCTAAGGGTAGGGATCGGGTATGGGTGGCGGCGGAGGTCACCTCTGGGGCCATCCCCGACGGCCATCCCTGGGGAGTTCTCTGCGGCGTGGAGGAGGTGGCCCACCTCCTGGAGGGAACCCCGATCGATGTGTACTCCATGCCCGAGGGGAGCATCTTCCACCCATGGGACCATAGAGGGTTTAGAGAGCCGGTTCTACTGGTTGAGGGGGCATACGCCGACTTCTGCTTGATGGAGACCCCCATGCTGGGCCTCCTATGCCAGGAGTCAGGGGTGGCGACTAGGGCCGCGAGGGTGAGACTGGCCGCTGGGGAGAGGCTCACGGTCTCCTTCGGGATAAGGAGGATGCATCCAGCCCTGGCACCCGCGATAGATAGGGCCGCCTATATAGGGGGTATGGATGGGGTCTCAAGCCTAATAGGGGCGGAGGTCATCGGGGAGAAGCCTATGGGGACTATGCCCCACGCCCTTATAATAGCCCTCGGAGACCAGACATCAGCATGGAGGGCCTTCCACGAGGTTATGGATCCTGAAGTGCCCAGGATAGCCTTGGTGGACACATACTTCGATGAGAAGACTGAGGCGATCATGGCAGCTGAGGAGCTGGGGGAGAGGCTTCAAGGAGTTAGACTGGACACTCCGGGGTCCAGGAAGGGGAACTTCGCGGAGATCGTGAGGGAGGTGAGATGGGAACTCGACATCAGGGGCTACAAACACGTCAAGATCTTCGTCTCAGGGGGCCTAGACGATGAGGCCGTGAAGGTTCTGGGGGAGGCGGGGGCTGACGCCTTCGGAGTTGGAACCTGGGTGAGCAACGCCCCAACAGTCGACTTCGCCCTGGACATAGTTGAGGTGGAGGGGAGGCCGGCGGCCAAGAGGGGGAAGCTCGGGGGAAAGAAGCAGGTATACAGGTGCCCAAGATGCCTCATCGACTTGGTCAAGCCATGGAGGAGCGAGCCCCCAAGCTGCCCAGGCTGCGGTGAGGAAACCGAGCCGATGCTCAAGCCCCTGATCAAAGGAGGCGAGATAGTGGCTGATCTTCCAGAGCCCAAGAGGATAAGGGGATACGTCCTAGATCAGCTCAAGAGGCTCTCAACTCGCGAATGCCCCACAGCCTAACCCATCTTCAACCCTAACCCAAGCCCAGCCATGAAGGTAGCTGCGAAGGGGAGGTTCGCAACTATGGGTGTAACCAGACCAGCTGCGCCCCCAGCCTGTCCCGTCAACCCCTTCATGGCCTCGATGAGCTTATCATAATTTATGTTTATGATGCCTATGTAGCTCAGGTAGAGCAGGACGACGAAGAAAATGCCCGCGATGACGGCGACCAGCCTAGCTAGCTTCTTCAAGGCGTATCCCACGATGAATCCGGCTATGCCACCGGCTCCAACCTGGAAGGCCAACGGGGCCAAGAGATCGCTCATGGAGACCAAGGCTAACTCCATTCACCACCAGGAATTATTTTAACCTTCTCGCTATAGGTTCTAGGGCTCCGAGAGTGAACAGCTGGAGAGTGAACAGCTGATATCCCAAGACTTTGGTGGAGGAGCCATGGAGGCGGAGGCCGCGCTCAGGGAGCTAGCCGAAAGGGTCGTCAACTGCGAGAGGTGTCCAAGGCTGAGGGCCTACTGCGAGGCGGTGGCGAGGGTGAAGAGGAGGGCCTACAGGGAATGGAACTACTGGGGTAGGCCTCTCCCAGGCTTTGGCGATCCCCATGCCACCCTCCTAATAATCGGCCTAGCTCCCGCGGCCCATGGAGGGAACAGGACGGGCAGGATGTTCACGGGGAATGGCTCAGGGGATTGGCTCATAAGGGCGCTCTACGAGGTTGGCCTTGCCAACCAGCCCACGAGCGTGAGCAGGGAGGACGGGCTGGAGCTGAGATCCACCTATATAACAGCGGTTGTCCGCTGCGCCCCACCACGCAACAAGCCTCTGAGAGAGGAGATCGAGAACTGCTCCGCATACCTATCCGAGGAGTTGAGGCTTCTGAGAGATGTGAGGCTCGTCCTAACCCTGGGGAGGGTGGCCTTCAACGCCTACCTGGGGCATGTGACCCCCAGAGCAGGTCGAAGGCCGGTGTTTAAACATGGAGCCCTTTATGATTTTGAAGGTGGCCAACCACACCTGATGGCCTCCTACCATCCAAGTAGGCAGAACACCCTCACGGGGAAGCTCAAATGGGAGGACTGGATGGGCATATTCATAGAAGTACGGAGGATGATAGACGAATTTAAATCCCTCTAAACCATCATATGATTTTTCACCGGAGATTTTCCACGTACCCCAATTTAACTGGAATATTAGAAATCTACTTAAACTCGATAATAAAACTAATAATGTCAGTCATGAATCATGATCTCGATGATCTCGTGGTTATGAAGGTGGTTGAGGAGTATCTCCGACAGAACCCATCTTCTAGGGCTCTATATGATAGGGCTAGGGGTCTACTCCCAGGTAGATCTACCAGGAATGTATTGTATTATCCCCCTTTCCCCGTCTATATGGCAGCCGGAAAGGGCTCCCGCATATTTGACGTCGACGGCAATGAGAGGATAGACTTCAACTTCAACAACACCACACTCATCCTTGGCCATAATCATCCCAGGGTTCTGGAGGCGGTTCGAGAGCAACTCGGGAGGGGAACCGTGCTCGGAGCCCCCAGCGAGGTTGAACTCAAGCTGGCAGAGGAGCTCCTTGGAAGGTTGAAGGGGGCTGATATGATCAGGTTCACCCCCTCCGGGACGGAGGCTAACATGCAGGCGGTAATGTTGGCCCGGTGCTATACGGGGAAGATGAAGATAGCCAAGTTTGAGGGGGCCTATCACGGCTCCTGGGACACCGTCGATATAAGCGTCTCACCCCCTCTCGGCCTAGCCGGACCTGATTCGGAGCCCAGATCGGTTCCTCAACATGATGGCATCCCTAAGGGAGTTCTAGAGAATACGTTAATTCTACCATATAATGATGCGGAGGCTTCTGAGGCCCTAATCAAAGGGCATAGAGATGATCTCGCCGCGGTCATAGTCGAGCCTGTTCAGAGAGATATCCCCCCGAAGCCCGGCTTCCTACAGTCCATAAGAGAGCTGACCGAGCAGCTGGGCATCCTCCTAATCTTCGATGAGGTCATCTCCTTCAGGCTGAGCCCAGGAGGCGCCCAGAGGCTCTACGGAGTGGTCCCCGATATAACGACGCTTGGAAAGATAATAGGAGGAGGCTTCCCCATAGGGGGGTACGCCTCAACAGAGGACGTGATGGAGCCCTTAATTATATCTCAATCCGAGTTTCCAGCGCTCAAACCCCCAAAGCTGGGGTATTCGGGCACCTTCAACGCCCATCCCATAGCTATGGCTGCAGGCCTCGCCGTTATGAGGGAGTTGACCCCACCAACATATAAAATGTTGGAAGGGCTTGGGGAGGCTATGAGGGAGGGGCTGAGGAGGATCCTGGAAGAGGAGGGCATCATAGCCCATGTAGACGGGGTCGGCTCCCTATTCAACATAACCTGGACTGGGGAGAAGGTTGTTGACTATAGGACGGCATCCAGTGGGGACAGAGTTCTGGAACGCATCTTCTCCCTAGACCTTATGAACCGGGGGATCTACCTCCGCGCCCACCCTAACCTCTCAACGGCAACAACCAGAGAGGAAGTTGAGAGAGCCCTCGAAGCTGTGAGGCTGAGCATAAAGGAGCTGAAGCCCATTATCAAGGAGAGGTCTCCACACCTGATCATACGATGATGGGATGAAGGATAGGTCTTTAGGCTGATGGATGGAAACATATAATATCAGTCTCCGGTCTCGATGGTGATCTGGAAGGCGAATATGGTTCATTCTTTCTGTATGGCCTCTCTCTTCATCAGGGTTCGGGGCTCAGGGACTCTAGTCAGCAGCAGTGAGCCGGATACTAAGAGGATGGAGGCTATCTGGAATAGGGTGTTGAATCCGAATGATTCGACGACGTAGCCTCCGTATATCGTGCCCAGAGTGGATGTCTCGATGGTGAGGAATTGGTGTAGCCCCAACCCCATCCCTGACCTCCTCTGATGTCCTAGAGCCGTCAGGAGGTCGGCTATGTAGGCCGTGCTGAGGGTCATGGTGAAGGAGTGGAAGAGCGCCTCCGCCCCCCTCAGGGTTAGGGCTTGGCTGAATGTTCCGCAATTCACATAAAGGATCATAACTATTGAGAGGCCTATGATCGAGCCTATAAGCAGCGTCTTCCTTCCTATCCTGTCCGAGAGCCTCCCGGCGATGGGTGAGAGAACCAACGGGATGACCTGTGGGATGCTGAATAGGAGGCTCATTTCCATCCAGCCGATCCCCACGATCCTCTCGTGGAGGAAGACAGATATCAGGGGGGAAACCCCGGTCCGCCCGAGTGACTGGACAAAGGAGGCGGTATAGAAAGCAACAATGGGCCTCTCCATCTTGGATAGGGAACTCCTAAAACCCCTCAGCCCGGCCCGCCGGCTAGACTGGTGGACCGTTTCATGGGGTAAGGTCTCCCCCACCAGGATGGTCGCCGAGACGGCCGCTACGAACACTGAGAGGCTGCAGAATAGGAAGTAGGAGCTGAACGAGGTGGAGGAGGCCAACAGTGCACCCGCGATCAAAGGTCCAGTGATTCTCCCCACGCTCCCTGCGCTCTGGTAAAGGCCCATGGCCTGCCCCCTCCTCTCCGGGGGGAAGAGGTCTGAGATGATGGCGGTCGCAACGGGGGTATGACAT
>JAGTQJ010000090.1 GCA_018396515.1 Candidatus Bathyarchaeota archaeon
CAGGCGTAGCCATATAACTCCTTTCTCTCCTCCCTAATTCTCCTCCTCTCCTCCGCCAGCCTCTTCCTCTCCTCCCTGGTCAGGCTTGCCCTGTACTCCCTCTCTCTCATGACCTCTCTGAGGATCTCTGAGTAGTCAACATCCCCGGGCTTGACCTCTATCCCAAGCTTCTTGGAGAAATCTCGATGAAAGTTGCCGGCGAAGACCGGATCCTCGACGTATGGCGTCCCTATCTTCCTAGCCCATGCCACAGCCATCTCCTCCTGCTCTGGGGTCAGCCTGACCTCAACCCCCCTGACCCAGACTCTAAGCCCCTTCGCCTCATACTTTGGAGGTATTAGTACGCCGTTGTGGATCAGCCTCTCCATGGGCCCCTCAACTTGGCTAAATTCCTGCTCCACCCATGGTTTAAAATTTTATCTTTTCGGGGAAGTACAGCACCCTATAGGAATGAAATAATAAATCATAAACAAATTATCGATCTATAGATCCGAAAACGGGTAAGAGCGCTTAAATTCTGAAAATAGGGGCAGGATAACAATTATGATTTTTCTATCAGATATCACTAAAGGGCTTCTCTATCCGGTCTATCCCCTGTAGATCAGGGGGAAGGCTGAGTATACCTTGATCCCTAGGACAAGATTCTCGATGGTTACATACTCATCTGGCTGGTGGGCCTTACCCGTTAGGGAGGTTCCATAGCCTAGGCAGGGGATTCCGGTGAACCTCTTGATGCTTATGGCATCTGTGCCACCCGTCAGTATCTTGAAGAGGGGCCTCTTGCCCACAACCCTTTCAATGGTCTCGGAGAGTTGGAGGGCGAAGGATGAGCTGGGTGACTCATAGTAGCCAACGGTCTCTGGTACATTAACCTCAACCTCAACGCCAGGCACTCCTGCCTCCGCCACGAGCTCCCTTATCCTATCCCTCACCTTCAACGCGTCGCTCCCGGGTGTCAACCTAACATCGAACTCTGCCTCCGCGTAGTCCGGTACGACGTTGATCTTAACCCCCCCGCTGATCAAGTTACAGCTCACTGTGGGGTGATGGAAGGCCTTGGTGGCCGCCAGCCTCTGCTCCTCTGACAGCCTCTCAGTCTTCAAGAGGAACTCTATCGAGTTCTTTATAGGTTCCTCCAGCTCGGCTGGGAGCTCAAGCCTGTACTCCCCTATCCTCTCAACCCAGGGGATCGCCTCTATCAGCCTCTTTATGGCGTTCTCCCCGAGGAATGGTGTGCTCCCATGGGCCGTCTTTCCCCTCGCTATTAGCTTCGTCCTGGCCCCTCCTTTGCATCCTATGTCTATGCTCGGAAGTTCGTATCCGCCGCCTGTTCCGTCTCCGATGATGCAGACATCGCCCTTGAACTGCCCAGTCTCAGAGAGCCATCTGGCCCCGTCCCCTCCCCCGATCTCCTCATCGGCGGTGAACCAGAACTCAACAGTGTTTGGGAGTTCACCCTTCAACCCGCTGAGGATCCTCGCCGAGACCATCGCCGCCGCGCAGGCCCCCTTCATGTCGCTTGACCCCCTGCCGTAAACCAGCCCATCCTCGGTTATCCTTCCGCTGTAGGGGGGATACCTCCAGAACTCGGCCCTCCCCTCCGGAACGACATCTAGATGCCCAACCCATAGGATCTTCCTACCAGAGGAGCCCTCAACCCTCGCGAAGATATTGGGCTTCAGTGGGTTCCTGCTCCTAACCTCATTGTAGATTCCATGGCTATCCATATACTCCTTGATGAAGGCGACACACTCATCCGTCCTACCCTCTGGATGAGCCGAGTTGAGCTTAACCAAGCCTGAGCAGAGCTCGGCCACCTCATCCCTAGCCCTATCAGCCTCCGATAGAACCCACTCAACGACCTGCATAGACCTCAAACAATCAACCACCAACTATATATAAAAAACTTTGTATAAAATACGGAGAAGATATAGGAATTTATAAGAAAAATTCCAATAGATAAAAGAGGTTTTGCATTATTTACAAAGGATAAAAAGATCTCCCTCTGAACACTTAGAAAATCATTATAACTACCATCTTTTTAAATGCGCAAATTTTAAACAAAATTCTTATATTTATCTTAAGAAAATAAAATGTGAAGAAGTTAATGAAAATAAAGAGTAAAAAGAATACCAATAGCAACTATTTTAGCTCTACTTAACGGGAATGAATACGTCCAACCCACTGGTACAACGCGTCCGGGCATTTTAAATTAATCTGACATGGGCCTCAGCTTAACTCTGATCGCTCATCGATTCGCCCTAATGCCTTCACATCATCGGCCAATAGGGAGATGTGTAAAGCTGATTAAATAGTTTTCTACGGCAGATTGAAATATGTGAGAATTATTTTATAAAAATTTGGTTTATTGTTAGAAAATCAGTTACATGTGAAATTTCATTCTATTTTTATTGGTCTTCCCATCTTTCTTTCTTTTTTCTTATTGAATATAACTTCTAGTATACCATTTTTATATGTCGATTTCGCAGAGGATTCATCCACCTCTACTGGTAACTCAAGCTCCTTATAGTATTTTCTCTGGGGGGTATCTACGGATATTGTTAGCATGCTCGATGTGGCATAGAGGTTTATGTCCTCTTTCTCAACACCGGGAAGCTCCGCAATCACCCTCACCCTCTCCGCCTCATCTATAACATCAACAAGGGGCTCCCTCTGCTCTTGCAAGTTAAGCGGTGGACGCCCCCCAACACCAAGAGAGGGCTTTATGTTTCCGAACTCCCTTATTATGGGCCTACCATCAGGGCCTATCTTCATGGAGTACCCGTATACGAAGGGGCCATACTCCCTCCTCACCGTTCCATCGGGCAATTGGAACTCTCTAATCATATCCTGAGGGATCATCCTCTCCATCTCCTTGAACATCTCAGATATCTCCCTCTCCATGTCCTCCACCATCCTCTCAATATCTGGGAAGAAGAAGGTGCGTCGGCGCCAAAACCTCCTGAACCAGTCATCCAGAGACATGATAACTCTGCACCAACTGCTAGTTTATATTTGGATACTTTTAAAGTTTCTCCGAAACTGAGGCTCTTCATTCAATTGAGTGATCGTGGAGCTTGACCCCAGGTAAGACCCTCCTCAGATTTTATAGTTGGGGAAGTAATGGTTGTATAGGTAGGCTGGATTGAGGCTGAAACTGTTATCATATACCCAGAATATCGAGCCCATCATAGCGACGGCTCTACTGACAACCTCCACCCCCTCAAACCCGATAGATATCTATCGCCGCCTATTGCGGGATCCTGAGAAATTGAGAGCCATTTTAAATAGGGTTGAGCTGCACCACGGGAGCCTCCTCGAACACAACCAGCTATGCTGGCTCCTAGAGGCATCTAAGGATGAGGTTCTGGAGATCCTGATGAAAAGCCATTTCTTCTACGTAACCCCTCTAGGGGGGTCAAATTGGCTTTTGAGCTCAAATCTCAGGACGGCCCTGAGATATGTCCAGAGGCATAGGGATGCATTCTCAGAGGCCCTATTGGAGACGATAAGGGTCGTCGCACCTAACCTCACCGAGGGCTTTGGGGGGAATCAGCCTTGAAGGTTGAGCTACTCAGCTACCTTTCCACGGAGGGGCTCCTCGAAGCCCTCAAGGAATTGGGTTTGACATGCCCGCCTGAGCTGCTTATACCCCACACCTCCTTCACCTTCTCAATTGAGGGGATCAGCCGAGCCTGCTCTCACCAGCTTATCAGACACAGGACAGCCTCATTCACCCAGCAGAGTCAGCGATTTGTCAAGGTTAAGAGGCTTAGGGAGCATGTTGTATTACCTGAGAGCATTAGGAAGAGGGCCCTCCAGCCCTATATGGAGTTCATCGATAAGGCCGGGGAGGTATACGTGAAACTAATGGAGCTCGGGGTTCCAGGTGAGGATGCCAGGTTTGTGCTTCCCAACGCCACAACAACGAACCTGCTGGTCACGATGAACGGCTTGGCCCTCAAGCACTTCTTCGGCCTGAGGTGCTGTTTGAGGGCCCAATGGGAGATAAGAACACTGGCGGATATGATGCTCCTGAAGATCAGGTCAGCGGATCCCATGCTCCCACCCCTCGGACCATACTGCTACCAGCTCGGGCACTGCCCAGAGGGAAGGCTCTCCTGCGGGAGGATGATGGAGGTAAGGGAGAGATACGATAAACTTACCTAGGCCGCAATTTTTTAACTTCATTTTAGAAGATTCTTTTCGGGAAGGTGGGTGGATCTGATGGAGGCATGGAGGTTTCTGGATCTGGAGGAGGCGGATGGATATTGGAACATGGCTGTAGATGAGGCCATAGCCAAGGCCAGGGGTGAGGGGAGGGTTCCCAACACCCTAAGGTTCTATATGTGGAGGCCCTCGGCCGTCATAATAGGCTTCTTCCAGAGCGTTGAGGAGGAGGTGGATCAGGAGGAGTGTAAGAGGCAAGGGATAGATATAGTGAGGAGGATAAGCGGCGGGGGGGCCGTGCTGAACAGTAGTGATGGGGTCTTCACCTACACCATAGCTGTAGGGGGCGATGACCCGAGGATAATGGGCGGCATCGTGGACTCCTATAGGGTTCTATGCGGAGGGCTTATAGAGGGACTATCCATCCTCGGCCTGAAGGGGGAGTTCAAACCCATAAACGACATAGTTGTTGGTGGTAGAAAGATATCGGGAAACGCACAGGTCAGGAAGTACGGGGTTGTGCTCCATCATGGAACCCTCCTCATAGACTTCGACCCCCACCTTATGGCGAGGGTTCTCAGGATATCCGAGGAGAAGCTCAGGGATAAGATGTTGAGGGAGGCTGAGGAGAGGGTCACAACCATACGCAGAGAGCTGGGAAGGGATGTCTCCTTAAGGGAAGTGAGAGATGCGATGTTTGAGGGGTTCAAGAGAGCCCTCAAAGTTGAGCTGGTGCCGGGAAGGCTTTCCAGATATGAGGAGGAGCTGGCGAGGGAGTTGAGGGAGAAGTACTCCTCCCCTGAATGGATCTATAGGAGGTGAAGGGGGTGGGTAAAGCGGAGTTCAAGGTCCCTGGAGGCAAACTCATAAGGGCGAGGGTTGAGGTTATGAATGGAAAGGTCAGATTCGTGAGGTTCACCGGGGACTTCTTCATGACGCCGGAGGAGGACCTTGAAGAGCTTGAAAGCAGGCTTATCGGCATGGAGGCTGACCCCGATAGAGCTGGGGAAGCCGTGATCTCCTACTTCAAGGCTAAGGGAACCTCAATAGTTGGCGGAACACCTGAGGACTTCGCCCATGTCCTAGCCATGGCAATCAGGTCGGCTTAGAGCTCCCCACCGGAGGGACACACCTCCTGAGCCTCTCCAGAGCCCTGAGCTTCTCCTCCCTCTTCAGGTATGAACTCAGAATCCCTGTCTTCAAAACATCTATCGCTTCATCCATAGCCCGCCTATCAACAGGGAAGGGGACGCCGTCCTTGCCCCCGAAGGCGAAGCTGAACCGGACGGGGTCACTCCAGCTCGGCCTCTCACCATATATCAGCTCAGCTATGAGCGCGAGCCCCCTCACCGTCGAGGGGCCCAAGCCCCTTATAGAGACCAGCTCCTCATAGCTCTCAGGCTGGAACTCGTAGGCTTTCTTCAAGGCCTCCCAGTTGATCGTTGAGGGCATCACTAGGGCCTTTCTACCCTCTGACCAGTCGTCCAGGGTTCCCTGGCCAGGGGGAGCCTCAACCCTGATTAGGCTCTTGAGGTGTTTGGGCCCCTCCCTTGCTATGTCGAGGGATGCCTCCCTGTTCCCTCTACTCTTGGTGGAGGTCATATCCAGAACCATTGGAAGCCTCTTGTCGCATAGGATGGCGTTGTGGGGCTCCTCCACCAGGCTGTTGTGCTCCAGGGGCCAGTGATATCTCCGGGCGTTCCCCTCCTCCTCGTTCATCCCCTGCTGGATGACGATCCAGTTCCCCACCTCATCGAAGATGAAGGAGTGGTGGTAGAGAGTATAGCCATCTTGGATGAGCGCGTTGTCCACCTTGGCTGCCATTCGGCTGGCATACTTCAACCCATCAAGCTTCCCTGTACTCAACCCCATCCTCAAACCCAGCTCGTCGATCTCCGAGGGGGCCCTCATCGAGGCCTTCCCCTTCCCACCGGCCAACGCCACACCGTGATCCCCCGCCCTCAGGGCCTCCTTCAAGGCCCCGCAGGTGACCGTTGTGGTCCCGCTGGAATGCCAGTCGTACCCGAGGACGCAGCTAAGAGACTGAAAGAACCAGGGATCTGATAGGCGTTCCAAGAGGCCCCGAACGCCGTACTCATGGATTATTATCTCAACGATGCAACCTGCGAGCTTCACCATCCTGCTGAAGAGCCATCTGGGCGCTCGGCCATGGTGAAGAGGGAGAACGGCGAAAGCCCTACTCAACCTGATAATTTATCGAAGGCTTAACTGATAAACTTGTCTCCCAGCCTCGACGCTGTCATCAAGAGGATGATATCGAAAGAGGTGGGGTCAGTCCATCTCAAATGTGAATTAGATCATTAAAGAAAAGCCTGGGACTGGGCAACCTATCCCTTAGGATGGGGATATTCCTT
>JAGTQJ010000089.1 GCA_018396515.1 Candidatus Bathyarchaeota archaeon
AATAAACTGGCCTGGTTCTATATTTAAGAGGGTGAACTGTTTGGCCAGATCTGATGTCAAAAAACAGATACTTGAATTAGATTCCGCCTGCAGAGATTTTCCAAGGCACCTATCATCCCTAGAGCTTCAAAGGGCAGTATTAGAGATACTTATCCCATTATACGAGTCGCCTAAAAGGGGGGCTAGGAAATCCTTAAGCGATGAGGATTTGAATACCCTAGTGGAGAAGGCGGCCTCCTCAAAATTGCCCATCAGCGAGTTTTTAGAGGCCTCCTTCTTCGACGAATCCATCCTCTTGACATTTGCTTCAAGGATAGCCGATTATTTAAGATATAAACATCCAGAGGGTGAGAGATTGAATGGAGTTCTAAAGGCCTTGAAATCTGGCGAGATCGATGCCCGTGAGGCAGTGAAGGCCGTGATTGAAGAGGATGCTGGTTGGTTTATGGAACTGAGCGATAGACTATACACCGAAGCACCTTTACTTTTATTCTTGTTCGAAGCTCCATTACGCCCCTTCTATGAGGAGCTGGCGAGGAGGCTTGAGGGTAGGTTCAGGGAGAGCTGGTGGGAGCCCATTTGCCCCATCTGCGGAAGAAGGCCCACAGTTGCGAGAATTAGAGGGGGGAAAAGGTACGTTGTATGTGCCTACTGCGGCGTTGAGTATTTGATCGACTTATTCCTATGTGTGAATTGTGGGAATAGAGATCCATATACCTTGGGATTCATCGTTTTTGATGATCTTCCAGAGTATGAATTGGATTACTGTGAAAAATGCAATCATTATATAAAGGTTATTCATGAAAGCAGATTAAAGAAGAGAATACCTGGGGGACTTGAAGATCTCCTTACAAACGAGTTGGATGCTCTTGCTAGAGAGATTGGGCTTGAACGTGTATAAAAATGCTAAATAATTATTTATCCCCATGGAATCTCTTCCCCCTTCTTCTTTATTATGAAATCCTCTCTTTTTTCTTCTCCATTACAGATCTCAACGATCTTTATTTCATCCTCATATTCAATGGTGGAGACCCAGATAGTATACTTGCCCGGAGGAAGATGAGCAAACTCATAATATCCATTTATTGGGTTGATCGATGTATACCTGTTTAAAGAGGGATGGCTCATATAAACCGAGCCCCCGGTCTTCACAGGCTTTCTTGTTGAACCGTCCAACACATAGCCGAAGATCCTGCCTCCTCCCTCCTCTGGCTCTAGGTGGAAGTCCAGGATAACCTCTTCTTCCCTCAAAATTTCTACGGAATGCCTCTGGGTTTTATACCTCTCAACAGTCACCTCAATGAGGTGGCGGCCTGTGGATAGCCCATCGAACTGGTATGATCCGTCGAAGAGGGTTTTGGTCTCTTTCCCGTCGCAGGTGATTGTCACCCCCATAAGAGGCCTGCCTTCCTCATCGAATACATGCCCCGTTATTTTGCACTTGGCCTTCATATGTGCCCCTACCATTAGGTTCCTCCCCAATCGCTCTTAAAGGCTGACTTAAAAATGGGTTTTTGATTGACCTTTCTGTGGACTTTACCACATAACTGAATCTACATAAGCCAACCAGTTCTTTAAGCTTGTTTCACCTGCTCATAAGCCCTTCGCCGATGGGGTAAGGGCGACCTATGAGAGGTTTAAGATGGGGAAGGAAAGTTGCTTAACTTGATTCCGATGCTATCTCTTTGCATATAGATGTTCCTATAAGTATAAAGGTCCACGTACTTAAAGACGCTAGTTCTGAGCTACTCATAGCTATAAGGGAGGACTCGAAAATTACAGCCGGGCCTCAGTATACGACGCCTATCCCGCGGGAGGAGGCTATCATCGTAAGTATGGAGGCAACCACACCTGTAAACCCTAGGAATGCGGGAGGCCTAAGCCATATAACGCCAAGCTTTATGGGAGATGGGGAAAGGGCCTACCTTTACACCTTTCTATTGATGGATTAAATGCGTAATGAAGATAAACATAAGATATGAAAGTTCTCAACAACTCACAAAGCCTTCACAACATAGCATTATAATAATACACTTATTTCTTAGAGGGGCAATATTCGGAGATGCAGAAAACCCTTCCATGTTCGAGTTTAAATAATGGGAGGACCCCGGATTTTGAGGAGAGTTGGGAAGGCCTGACCTAGTCTTACTACATGCTCCAAGCGTCTACGACTTCAGGAGGCGCTTCGCCATGTATGGGCCCATCAGCGACGTAATACCATCAACGCCAATCTTCGAGATGTACCCCCTCGGCTTCGTCAGCATAGTCGGCTACCTTGAGGCTAGGGGCTATAACACGCGCATCGTTAATCTGGCCGTTAAGATGCTCAGGGATAGGGAGTTCGATGTCGAGAGAACGATATCGAAGCTTGATCCCCTGGCCTTCGGGATAGATCTCCACTGGATGGTCCACGCCTCAGGGAGCCTGGACATCGCGGAGATCGTCAAGAGATACCATCCTGAGACCCCGATCATCGTGGGCGGCCTCTCCGCGACCTATTATCATGAGGAGATCATAAAGGGCTTCCCTCAGGTAGATTATATTCTCAGGGGGGACTCGACCGAGAGGCCCCTCCTCCACCTACTAGAGGATATCGAGGCTGGGAGGGAGCCCGAGGGGGTCGAGAACCTGACGTGGAGGAGCGGGGATGGAAGGATCAGGGTCAACCCCCTATCCCATGTTCCAGAAAGCCTGGATGACCTTGGGCTGGACTATGGCGACATGGTGAGCCTGGTTGTCAGGCATAGGAGCCTCGAGGAGAACCTCCCATATGAGGGGTTCATGGACTACCCCTTCACGGCCCTCCTCACCTGCAAGGGATGCCTATATAACTGCGTTACCTGCGGGGGCTCCAGGTTCGCCTATAGGAAATTCTTCAACAGGGATAAACCAGCCTTTAAGTCCCCGGAGAGGCTCTTGGAGGAGGTGCTGGCTGTGAGCGAGTACTTCGACGCCCCCATCTTCCTACTGGGCGATCTCAGACAGGGGGGAGAGAGGTACGCTGAGATGATCCTGAGGGGGATAGGGAGGGAGGGGGTAGACAACACCCTAACCCTGGAGCTCTTCACCCCGGCCTCCAGGTCCTTCCTAGAGGCGATTGCTGGGAGCTGTGAGAGGTTCGCCTTGGAGATCTCTCCAGAGACCCATGACGACGCGGTGAGGAGGCTCCAAGGACGCCCCTACAGCTCCTCGGAGCTGGAGAGGACCGTAGAGGAGGCCATGAGGCTTGATTGCGAGAAGTTCGACGTCTTCTTCATGGTCGGCATCCCGGGCCAGACGGTGGATTCAACCCTAGAATCGGTCGAGTACTCCAAGAGGCTCCTTGAGAGGTTTGGTAGGGGGGGAAGGCTTCACACCTTCATAGCTCCCATGGCCCCATTCCTGGACCCCGGGAGCCTCGCCTTCGAATATCCAGCTCGACATGGATACAGGAGGCTCTACTCATCCCTCAGGGAGCATAGGGATGCCCTGCTCCAGCCATGCTGGAAACTCATACTCAACTATGAGACGAGGTGGATGACGAGAGACCAGATAGCTGAGGCGACATACAAGGCCATGATGAGGATGAATGAGGTGAAAATGGAGATGGGGGTGATAGAGAGGGAGGTGGGGGAGAGAGTGGCGGAGGGATTGGCACTTGCCTGGGAGATAATGTGCAGAATAGATGCCGTCAACACGCTGGATGAGGAGGATTCGAAGAAGGCGTACGAGGAGCTTAGGCTGAAGGTGGAGAGGTCGGCTAAGTGGACGGAGTACTCCAAGAGGGAGTTGAGACCCCAGGCTAGAGCAGGGGTCAGACTCAGAGGGGCTCTCAAGCACCTTATTAGGACTCACCTGAGGAGGAGGTGAAGAGGAGAGAGCTCACCTCCTCCAAGGCCTCCAGCCCCTTCACCTCGAAGGGGAGAAGGGGTAGGGTCACTATCTCCATAGATCCCTCATAGAGCCTCTCCATCTCCCTCACATACTCCATCTGCATCTCCCTTCTCTTCCTATAGAACTCCGAGGATTGGGACGCCTTTTCATCCACTATATAGTTGAGGATCACGGCGGAGGGCCTGAGGCCGTAGCCCTTCAACTCATCCACCACCCTCTTGGTCTGGCTCACTCCCAAGGACTCTGGGATCGTGACCAGTATGGCGGTGGTCTTCCGATCCTTAAGCATCGAGAGGACATCCTCAGCCAACCTCCTCCACTCCTCTATGATGCTTAGAGGATCCCTCTTCGCCCTACCCCTGGTGAGGATCTCAAGGGCGGTCCTGACCCTAAGGTATAGCTTAGAGGCCTCTCCGAGATGCCTGTAGAATTTGTCCTGCAGCTTTATCAGCGATAGGGTGCCACCCGCGGGCGCGGTGTCCCAGACTATCACATCATACTTGGATCCCCTATACAGATCGTATATATAGCTCAGGGCGAACTCCTGGTCTATGCCAGGGGCGTTGGCAACATAATCTATTATCTCCTCATCGACCGGCAGGAAGGAGGAGACCACCTCATATACCTCCCAGCCGAACCTCTCCTTCCACATCTCAACCACAACATCATAGTCTAGCTCCACGGCCTCCAAGCCCTCCACGCCCTTTACCGGGGTGATCTCTCCCCTCACATCGAGCTCGAGGATATCGGAGAGTGATGGGGTTGGATCGGTGGAGAGGAGAAGAGCTTTGAGGCCCCTCTCCGAGAAGTGTAGGGCCGTGGCTGAGGCAGTGGTAGTCTTCCCGACACCCCCCTTCCCACAGAACATGACTATCCTAGGCCTCTCCACATCCAGAAAGCTCAGGCTCCCCCGACGCATGCCACTCACCTACCACCCGCCAGGTAATGGATAAAGGTTCTCAAGCCGACTTTTTATCTGGGTGACGGGGACGTTCCTTCGGGATCCTCATGTGGAGGGAGATCACCGAGGCCCTGGAGAAGATCGTCGATGTATATGAGAGGGCAAACCACATAATATCCCTCTTCCAGGATGACAGGGCTAGGATGAGGGGTTTAGAGCTCATAGATAAACGGGAGGGGATCACCCTTGAGCTTGGGACAGGGCCCGGAAACTTCGCCCTAATGCTCCTGAGAAGGCTCAGGGGACCGTTGATATGCCTGGACTACTCCAATATCATGTTATGTAAGGCTAAGGAGAGGTTATCCCGCCGCGCCCACCTCGTAAGAGGGGTCTTCGAGGCGATTCCTCTAAGGAGGGGAGTCGCCTCCCTAGCAGCAGCGGCATACTCGCTCCGAGACTCTAAGAAGAAGCTTAAGGTGATGGCGGAGGTGGCCCGCATCCTAAAAGCTGGAGGGGAATTCCTAGTTGTGGATGTGGGTAAGCCGGATAACCCATTATACAGGGAATTCCTCTCCCTATACCTCCAATGGGTCGTCCCGATGCTCGCAGGGCTATGCGTGGGATATGGCCCGAGGAACCCTTGGAGCATGATATACCACTCCTACAATCTCCTACCTCCCAACCGAGAACTCCTTAAGACGCTAAAGACCATATTTGGAGGTGCAGAGCTCGAAGAGCGGGTGAATGGAAGCCTAATCATCGCGGTTGCCCATAAAATGCCAGAATCCTCCATCAAAACCCCTAAAATCTGAAAATGTTATGTGGGGGCCTCAGCCCTCTACGTCGACGGCCAAGAGGAAACATCATATGATATTGTCGAGGAGTAGGCCGATGGCGGTGGCTAGGGTGGTCATGAGGACTAGGAGAACATTCACGCCCATGGAGGGTATAAGGAGCTCGAGCTGGTCGTGATGCCTAAGTACACCCATCGAGGCCTTCAAAGCGAGGGGGAGAGTGGTAAGGGTTATAAGCATTGTGAAGGGCATCCATCCCGCCATTATGTGGAGGATAACCCAGAGGTATGCGAATGCGATGAGCATCACATACACCTTAGATGCCCTCCTCAGGCCCAGGAGGATGACCAGGTTCCTCCTCCCCACAGCCCTATCGGCCTCCAGGTCGGGGAACTCGTTGAGGAATAGGAGGGTTCCTATGAGGATCCCAGGTACAGCTCCTGAGAGGATAGGGGAGATGCTCAGACGCCCAGTCTGGATGAGATACCCTCCCAGGGACATGAGGGGGCCGAAGTTGAGGCCTGTGAAGAGCTCCCCCAGGTACCAATGGCTGAGATGCGTCGTGTAGAAGTAGATCGATAGGGCTGCGATGGTTATGATGGGTAGGATAACCCACCCAACGGTCAAGGTGAAGTACACCCCTATGCCGAAGCCCAGCAGGAGGCAGATGAGGGAGAAGATGAGGACCCGCCTAGGCTCTAGGAGGCCCCGGGGTAGGATGCCGCTCCCCCCACTGAAGGGCGTTCTCCTCACCTTGAGGTCCAGCCCGCTCACGTAGTCGAAGTAGTCGTTAATGACATTGACGCTTATATGGGCAAGGAGGACGCCTACCAACCCGAGCAGGAGCCTCAGGGGATCGACTGGGCCCTCCCTATAAGCCTCTGCAACCCCAACAGAGAAGGCCAATGGGGTCAATATCAGGAAGTGGGGGCGCGTCTCCATGAACCAGACGCTGAGGCCCTTCATCATCTCAATCACCAGAGGGCCAATAGGGGAAAGATAAAAATTCTTCTGCCTTCGACTCAAGCTTGTTTCAGAAAGGGG
>JAGTQJ010000091.1 GCA_018396515.1 Candidatus Bathyarchaeota archaeon
CGTTATAGTGGAGATTATTGACAGGAACTTCGCCCTCATAACGGGGCCTAAGGATGTCACTGGAGTCAGGAGGAGGAGGGTTAACATGAACCATCTCAAGCCCCTCAACCTGAAGATAGATATAGGGAGGGGGGCCTCAGACGAGGAGGTCAAGGCCGCGCTAGAAAGGGCTGGCTTAAACCTTGAGAGGCCTTTAGAGGAGTCGTTACAGATCATTAGGTCTAGTTTGGGTAATTGAAGGACCCCAGAGCGAGAACTAGAAGCCGAAGATCAGATGTTTATTGAGGTTCGCCACCCCTCCGCATCTATAGAAACCTATACCTATATCCCCGCCTGTCCCAGGAGATCATCTTACCTTAATGTCCATTTCATAAAAAGGCTCTAGGCTTCAGGGTGGAATCTGAGGCGGAATAGGATTATTGTTATTGCGAGGAAGATGAATATTAAGAAGAGGAAGGCTAGGATGAGGGGGCTCTCAGGCCCGGCCCCTATAATTATCGGTATGGGGCCTATTAGGATGAACCCCCCGTAGGAGGCCGAGGTGGGGGCCTTCGAAATAAGCCCTATTATGGTCGCAAGTATGCCTATGAACATCAGGATGAAGCCTAATAGGAATATCTTCACCCCTAGGCTCACGCTGGCCTCCGGCATCCTTCTCACCCCAGGTGAAGTATAAGGGAGAAGATTATGAGGAAAAGTGCGATGACCAGTGCTGGCAGGATCCACCTCGAACCCTTCCCGAAGATGAGGGGGATCGGCCCGATCATGATTATGCCCCCTCCCTCCACCTCTCCCTCCCTCCTCATCGAGCCTGATATTGATATGATTATCCCAAGGAATGCCACGATGAAACCCACGAAAATTAGGATGATGCCCCATGAAGCCGCGTCCATATCTCAGCAAGGGATCCGAAGGAGGGAAGATATACCTTTCCCTGATCACCGGCGTCTAAATGGGGGACGAAGCTTAGGTTAGGGTTTTATAGAGATGGCTCTGGTTTTTAACTCGTTTAAGTCCCTATCTCAACCATCCGCTATCTGCATTCTCCTCATATTTAGGATCCGGGAAATCGCTTGATAAAGGAGCGGATGCACCGCTCAAACTCAGCGGGCTTGTCCTGGGGCACCATGTGGGTCGCCCCCTCCACCACCGCCACCTCAAGGCTTGAGATTGCCCTCCTCATCCTCTCGACAGCCTCTCCCGAGACTAGGTCGCTCTCGCTCCCTATGATGAGGAGGGTGGGCGCCTTTATCCTCTCGACATATGGCCATAGGTCTATCGTCAGGCTCGGCCGTATGGCATCCCCGGTCCCCTTCAACCTGAGCCTTCCCAACTCATCCCTGGTGAAGGCGTACTTCATCCTGTTCTCTAGGGCCTCGGGGGTGAACTTGGGGTACCGCTGGATGAGGTAGCTCCTCGCCTCCTCCTCATCCTTGAAGTATTCCGGTGGGGGAGGCCTGGGGGGCCTCTTCCCAGGCTCGAAGGGGGCTATGTCAACTAGCACCAATCCCATGATCTCGTCCGGGTGCTCAGCCGCGAGGATCATGCCCATCATCCCCCCTATGCTGTGGCCTATCAGTATGTTCGGGTAGAATCCCAACTGCCTATAGCCCCCCCTAATCACCTCAGTGTGCTCTAGGAGGCCTATGGGCTCCTTGGGCTTCTCGGAGTCTCCGTGGTCGAGGATGTCGAAGGCTAGGAGTTGACATTCGTCCTTCAGGGCCTCTGATAGCTGGTCGAAGGCGTGGGCGTCCATCCCCATACTGTGGAGGAGAACCAGTTTTGGGCCTCTACCCCCCCACAGGAGGTAGTGGAGCCTGTAGCCCCCGCTCCTCAGGTAACCTTCTCTATGATACATATCATTTGTATGACTGTCAGGCTCAGGCTTTAAGAGTATCGGGTCAACTCATGGCGTCGCAGATAAAACCCACGCCATTAAATCCGGAATCCACAATATCCCTGCGGAACTCCTTCATCCCCTTGGCTTCTATGCTCTCCCTTATTATCCACCTAGATGGGGATCGCATCAAGTTAAAGCTGGCCAGCCCGGCAGAGCTAAAAGTTTAGGCCTCCCGGGAGTCGAGATAATCTTTAAATCCTCGGAGCCAGCCTTCTCCGAGTTAAGCTCCGATGGGGGGTTGAGGTTGGGGGGGAAGGAGAGAAGGGCCTTTAACGCCATCTTCTCCGCCAACTTCATCTCCACCTTCGGGGAGGCCATACCTCAGCCCTTCCTCTCGATCTATCTCACCGAGCTGGGGATCCCCGCCCCGGTCGTTGGGCTGCTCTATAATGTTAGGAACTTGGTGCAGGCCCTTGTTCGCGTCCCCATCGGGGTTATGAGCGATAGGCTTGGGAGGAGGAGGTTGATGCTTCTAGGTTTAATCATCCTCTCGATGGTCCCCCTCCTCTACTATGCTAGCGGCGGCCTTTCGCTCCCCCTCATAGCTATGATGATGGGTGGATTGGGCATCTCCCTTTATTATCCGCCAGCGGAGGCTTATGCCTCGAAGCTCTTCCCCTCTGAGAGGGTTGGGGAGGCCATGGGGAGGTTCCACCTAGGCTGGGCGGTGAGTTCCATCATAGGCCCATCGGTTGGGGGTTTCCTCGCCCTCTACTTCCCCACATATAGGCCCATCTTCATAATCGCCTCCGCCGTCACCCTCATCAGCATCCCCGTGCTATGGCTCAACACGGAGGATGACTCCACCAATCCAGACCTGGAGGGGGGGGCTTAAGGCCTCCCTTATGGGTCTGCCATCCCTCCTGGCCGGGTTCCTGAGGAACAGGAGGGTGTTGGCGGCCTCCATAACCACCTTTATCCACTCCTTCTGCAACTGGGTTGTTCCAGCCTTCTTCCCCCTCCTAGCCCACGGCCTCGGGTTCAGCGAGGTCATCATAGGGCTCTCCCTAACGGCGAACGCCCTCGTTATGGCCCTCTCCCTACCCCTAATAGGGAGGCTCTCAGATAGGGTTGGCCGTTTCCTCCCCATAGCTATAGGCCTCTCCATCAGCGTGGTCGGGTTCGGGGTCCTCCCAATGGCCCGCGAGACCTGGGAGCTGCTACTGTTAATGGCCCTTATAGGGCTCGAGGGATCCCTGGTGTTTCCGGTCTCCCAGGCAGCCATCATGGAGGCCCTCCCAGATGAGGAGAGAGGCGCGGGAGCGGGCCTCTGGGGGGCCATATTATCCCTCGGAGGGGCCTTAGGCCTCCTTACCACGAGCATTGTGGTCTCCGTCTCCTCTCTCGAACTCGCTTTCCAATTTCTAGCCGTCTCAACCCTCATAGGCGTGGCTGTTGTGGCCCTTATGAGGAGGCACCTCTGAAGGGATCCCTACCGAGCCCATCTTCAACAAAAGAATGAAACGAACCTCGAGCTTCCATTGAACATCACAATTAAACTACAACTTATATATCTAAAACTCATTTTTTACTGTTTGTTTAATATTTGTGTAAATAATTGGACTAGATAGGGATAATGCTCCTCTTTCTTTATGAATTTACCCTGTTTATCAGCCATCTCTTCCCCCAGGTAAAGGGTAAATCTGATATTAACTATAAAATCGAGAATTGAAAATTAGAGATTTAAAGGAGGTCTATTGTGGAGGGGCCTCTAAGAGGGGTTTTGATGGGATCCTCAAATCTTTCCTCTGGCTGCCTCCGCGACCTCCCTCCCGAAGCTCCTGCAATTCTCCAGGGCCCTCTCAGGCCTGTATCTGACCGAGTCCGCGGTCTCCACGCAGGCCTTCTCATAGACTTTATATCCTATATTCTCCAGCATCCTCTTCATCCTCTCCTCCATTACCCATGCTCCGTCGAATCCGTAGCTGCCGAAGACTGCGGCCACCTTCCCCTTCATCCTCATCCTCCCATCCTCCACCATCCTCTTCAGATGCTCTAAGAAGCTCCTAAACCCCTCAGTGACATCAGCGTATATTACTGGGGAGCCATAGAAGGTAAGGTCTCCATCGGCTAGTATGGAGAGGGGAAACATCTCCCCAATCCTCCTCACCTCAACGGAGACCCCCTCCACAGAGGATGCCCCCTCAGCTATCGCCCTGGCCATCTTCTCCGTGTTTCCAGTCCTACTATCATAGATGACTAAGGCCTTCAATCCTCTTCAACCACCATATGCTGGATTTAAAGGAGCCCAGGAGTATAAATAAACATATCCTATAACACCTGGCTTTGAAGGCTTCTCATAACTCTTTTTCCTACATATTGGCTGATCTGATCCCAAGATCCATGGCGGCAGGCCGGCGATCCAAATATGTCATGGCGGTATTCAGGCAGAGGCTGAGGAACCCGTGGTGATAAGTGGAGGACTGCGGTCTTTTTATTTTTTTATTAGATAGATTAAGTAGATAGGATTAAGCCATAAATGGTGAGACCTTTTACTCCATATCTGCTTAGAAGGGCTCCAACACAGATATCTTTCCTGCCCTGCATAGCCAAGGATAAGGCGGTCTCGACACCGACCAGCTCCAGCCCCTTCTCCATAGCAGAGGTGAGGGATATGCTTGGAAAGGAGGGTGGGAGGAGGTTCTCCTATGAGACGACGGTAAGGTTGTTCAGCTTCACCCTTGTTAGATTGCTCATTAAGGCTCGGCATACATAGGGATCCTAACATTATCACGATAAGGCTTCAGAAGAGGCTGAAGCTGATGCCAATTCTGACTCCTCAACACCCTACTAACCCCCCTCGAGCAACTGGGAGAAGCTAATAAACATCGGAGAGGAAGTGCATAACCAATTTTCGATCGCCTTTAAAAAGCAGATAGCAACCAAGAGATAATCGAAGAGGCACTTCCAAGTAGCCAAACAAACGGCTCCCAAAGCCCAAAAAGCCCAATGAATTAAAAGTTATCTATTATCTCAATAGTCAACTATCCTTCATTAATGTTACAATGAGAAAATTCCAATCACTGTAAACTTTTAGGGCTAGAATTCGTTTTCTCTTGCATGGTGGTTTGCCTCAGGGCTTCGTAGTGATGAATGGGCCGGATGGGGGAGTATCGAATCCAGCCCTCTTTAAGGTCCGAGAGGTGCTGATACATTCAGTGTTTCATCCTTCAGTCTTTAATCTCTCAATTCTCCTCTCTAGGATCTCCATGAGCTTTTCCTCCTCTAGGGCCTGTCTCTCCTCTGGCGTGAACTCTTTTGGAAGCCATTCAGGCTGGGGTCTCCCATTGTAGTAGGCCCTTATCGCCCTTCTCATCGCGCCGATGGCTAGGATCCCGCAGTGGAACTTAACGAATGGGAGCCCGCCCAGCTCCTCTGAGATATCCTTCCATGAGAGCCTCCAGGCCTCCTCCAGGGTCTTGCCCTTCACCATCTCGGTTAGGGTGCTCGCTGCGGCTATGTTGGCTGCGCACCCGTAGCTCTCGAACCTGGCGTCGAGGATCCTCCCGGTTCCATCCTCTACCTTTAGGTATATGGCGATCATGTCTCCGCATGCTAGGCTTCCAGCCATGGCCTCCGCGTCCGCATCTTCCATCCTCCCAAGGTTCTTCGGGTTCCTGAAGAGCTCTAACACCTTCCTACTATATGTTAAGGGTACACGGCTCGACATTCCCAATTCACCTCCTTAGGGTTTGATGGGGCTCAGCGACCTTATCCTCTCGACGGCGCTGGGTAGGGCCTCAAGAACATAGTCGATCTCTTCGTCGTGGTTGAGGGGGGAGATCTTCATCAGAAGGCTCCCATGGGCCTCCTCATACCTCCTCCCTATAGCTGAGAGGACGTGGCTTGGCTCCAGGACCCTGCTCGTGCAGGCGCTCCCGCTGGATACATATACTCCCCTCATGCTCAGCTCCACAGTTAGGGCCTCCCCCTCGCAGTATAGGAAGCTCATGTTCACGTTATCCGGAGACCTCCTCTCCCCCCTCGGGCCGTTCAGCATTGTGTGGCTCACCCTCTCCTCTATCCCGTCGATCAACCTGTCCCTGAGCCTCGCCATCCTCATGGTGTACTCGTCGAGGTGTTTATGCATTACCTCCACAGCCTTCGAGAATCCCATTATCCCTGGGATGTTCTCCACGCCGGGCCAGAGCTTCTGGGTGCTCAGCTGGCCTTGGAGGACCGGTTCAAGCTTAACCCCCTCCCTGACATAGAGGGCTCCCACCCCCTTAGGGCCGTAGACCTTGTGGCTGCTGAAGGATGCGAGGTCCACCCCGAGCATCTTCAGGTCTATGGGCATCCTTCCAAGGGCGTCGCAGGCATCGGTGTGGATGAGCACCCTCTCGTCCCTATCCTTAACTATATCCCTCACAGCCTTCAGGTCCTGTATTGTCCCTATCTCGTGGTTCACAGCCGCTACGCTCACCAATAGCGTGTCCCCATCAACCTCTCTGGATAGAGTATCTAGGTCTATGAAGCCCTCCCTATCCACAGGTATCTTTATCACCTTGAACCCGTACCTTCCAAGCCACTCGGCTGGGAATATCACGCTGAGATGCTCT
>JAGTQJ010000092.1:0-5803 GCA_018396515.1 Candidatus Bathyarchaeota archaeon
CTGTCGAGTGTTCAAGTCACTCCCGCGGCACCACAATTGAACTATTTGCCAATCAAAATTTGACTAGGGGGCTAAAATTCATCTTTAACCCCATCATTCTAGCCTCGTGCCCGCCCTCGCTAAGCACCTCGTATATTAGACAAATCTTCTTGTATAATTGTATAAGGTAAGGCGGGCCTTCCTGTTTGTCGAATATATCCTATTTGTATGTAGTAAATCAGATAGAAAGAGAAAAATTACATAGCTGAGGTCATAGATTTGAAGATGAAACCGCAGAGGAGACCTATCACCTAGACCGGGTTTCGAGCCAAATCCTCCCTGCATAATTCACCATTGGAGGGAATGCAAAAAAAGAACTGATTGACAAGCATTTATGTATATTGTGAGGATAAGGACAATCTTGAGAAGTCTGCCGAAAGGTAGTGGAACAATAGCATCTGATAATGTGCTTTTATGTTATAAGATTATTATAAATTTTAATATGAAAGATATGAGAGAGACTAATCCCATTAAAATGCAGAAACTTGAAAAGTTTACTCTTTGTGAGATCCGGATAAGCGATCCTATTGTTATGAGGGCCGAGATGAGGGAGGCCATGGCCGCTGTTAGCAGGTGTGGACCTAGGGGTATGCTTCCACCCAGTAAAATAACTCCAAGTGAGGCGAATAGGCTGGCCGGGATGCTTGATAGGTATGAGATGCGAAGGGCCTCCTCCCCTTCGAAACCGTGGAGTAGGAGGGCGGATATCGTTATACCCGAACGGGAGAGGCCAGGCAGGGCTGAGAGGCCTTGGAGGAGGCCTAAGAGAAGGCCGGTTCCCAAGCTGGGAGCCTTTGAGGAAATCCCTCTCCTAGGTTCGCCCCTTCTCTGAGCTAGGCCTGTTATGATAAGGGCTCCCCCGAGCAGGCCTAGGAAGGCTTCACCTTGGCTTCCCACTCCCCTGAAGAAGAGGTAGGTAGGGAGCCCTGAAATAACCGTGGCTGAGCTTGCTACGAGTAGGAAGAATAGCATCCTCTCATCCTCATCTGAGCTTCTTTTTAGGATCTTCACTATATCCCTCCTGAAGTATATCATCGCGGCTAGACAGGTGCCGAGATGTAGGAGGATGGAGATGTCTGCAGCCTCTGAGGGTTTGAAGCCTAGGAGGAGTACGAGAGAAAGTACGAGGATTCCCTGGCTTGATATCGGGAGCCACTCGAAGACCCCCTGTAAGAGGCCTAAGAAGAAGAATTCGAGATATTCAGCCATCCAGCTTTATGAGGATATCTTAAAATAAAACCTTTAAATCATTAAAGGCTTAATTTGTGATGGAATAGGTTTATAGGTTTCTTAAAGGCAAATGAAGAGTACGAAGGTATATGGGAGGGGGGAGCTGAAGGTAAGGGTTAACAGGTCTTTAGATAGAGAGGTAGGGGTAGGACGTGCAGTTCTCTGTATGCTCAAGACGAACATTCATGATCACGGGGTCTACCGCATCAAGTTGAAAGAACTCCGCAGCCTTGTGGAGAGCCTTGGAATAGAGGTTGTCGGGGAGTTCGTTCAGACCGAGAGAAGCCCCTCAGCGAGATACTATATAGGGAGCGGTAAGGTGAAGGAGCTCCGAAAGTTTGTTGAGGACAACGGGGTTGACATGGTTATATTCTATAACCTTCTCAGCAGCAGTCAGAAGCTCAACTTGATCAGGGCTTTGGGGAGGGAGGTTCTCGATAGGTATGAGATCACACTAGCGATCTTCGAGAGGAGGGCGTCCGACAACCTCAGCAAGCTCCAGATAGAGGCAGCCCGCCTGAACAAGATCGTTCCCTACCTGAAGCTGCAGGCCTCCCTGAAGTACAGAAACGAGCGCCCCTTCTTCCTTAGCATGGGAGAGTACGCCTATCACAGTCAACTCAGGGAGATAACGAGGCGCCAGGCCAGGATCAGGGAGAGGATCGAGGCTCTGAGGAAGGAGAAGATAGAGCAGATAGCTTACAGGAAGGGGCAAGGATTTCCCATAGTCTGCATCTCGGGCTATTATAACGCTGGGAAGACTAGCCTCTTCAACGCCCTAACTGGTGAGAAAAAGGAGGTTAGCCCCCTACCCTTCACAACCCTAACAAGCAAGTATCAACGCCGGTATCTCGAGCCCGGGCTGGCCGTGCTCTTCATCGATACCATAGGATTTGTCCTGGACTTGGACCCAAGGCTCATTAAAAGCTTCGAGCTGAACCTGGAGGATATGAGGAACGCAGACTTGGTCCTACTCCTGTTAGAGATTACCGACCCCATCCTAGTTCTCAAGATGAAGATAAGGGAGGGGATAAAACTCCTCACGGAGATTGGGGTCCAGAGGGAGAGGATAATCATCGTACTGAACAAGATAGATCTGGCGGGCAGCTCCCCCGAGAGTATATGTGAAGCCCTCGAGATAGAGCGTTACGGCCTTCCATGGATCATGATCTCAGCGGATAAGAGGATCAACCTCGAAGGCCTCCTCCAACTCATAACAGAAAGGCTAATTCAACTGGATGAAAAGACTGGGGGATTCATGGAAAATGCTTTCAGAAGCCCTCAAGAAGATCATGCAACAATATCACCCCAAGAGAAGCCCTAGGACCGGGGATCCTTTTAAAGGTCTCATCAGGGTGATATTGAGCCAGAACACGAGCTATTCTAATGAGGCTAGGGCCTACGAGCAGCTTGAGAGAACCATTGGAGTAGAGCCGAGAAGGCTGGCGGAGGCCGGTGTCGAGGAGATAGCCTCGGCCATCCGCCCAGCTGGGATGCACAATATCCGAGCAAAGGTGATCAAGAGGCTTTCGGAGATCGTCGTCTCCAAGTATAATGGAGACCTATCGAGGATACTTATAAAAGAGCTTCAAGAGGCCAGAGAGGAACTCATCAGATTGCCCGGCGTCGGTAGAAAATCAGCTGATGTGGTTCTCCTATTCGAGGCTAATAAACCCGTAATGCCTGTGGACCGCCACATATTCAGGATAGCTGAGCGCCTAGGACTCGTATCTGGAAATCAAGATTACGAGCGGGTCCGCTCGATTCTCGAATCAATCATACCAAGAGAGGAACTTGAGATCGGCCACCTATCACTCATTGATTTTGGGAGAAGGATCTGTAGGACTAGACTCCCCCTCTGCGGCAGCTGCTTCATTGCTGAGTCGTGCCCATCAGCCAAACTGGGAAAGGTAAAGGGAAGCAGAAGAGCACGGCCAGCCCGGGCTCGAGATACCGGCGTTGATGATTGAATACGGATGAGAGTATGAGTCAAACCTAGAAAATAATTCTGTAAAATGGTCTCATAAGACCCCTCTACATCTTTTCAATTGATTTTCGAATCATTTAAATTTCGGGTCTCTGGTAATTATGGGTCGATCTGGAAGGAGAGGGGCTGGATGCCCAGGGTAAGATGGCCTAGGCGTGGCTCGAGAGCATACTACCCTAGGAAGAGGGCTAAGAGCATAGTCGGGAGAATAGATCACTGGCCTGAGGTCGAGGGATCCCCCCGTCTCCTCGGGTTCGCGGGTTACAAGGTTGGTATGACACACATCTTCATGATCGAGGATCGTGAGAAAAAGCCCGATTATGGTAAGGAGGTTATGACCCCAGTCACGATCATCGAGAGCCCTCCAATGCTCGTCTGTGCCTTAAGGGCATATACAAAAGGCCCAGACGGGCTTAAGCCTCTAACCGAGGCCTGGATTGAGAACCCTCCGGAGAACCTTAAGAGGAGGATTAAGCCCTTAATGAGGGGAGGGGGAGCCAAACAACTTGATGAGATGAGAGGGGAGATAGATAGGATAGCAGAGTTTAGGCTGGTACTAGCAACCCAGCCCTGGCTGACTGGAATTGGGAAGAAGAAGCCGGAGGTTATGGAGGTGAAAATAGGAGGTGGAACGGTTGAGGAGCAATTTGAGTATGCTAAGAGCCTCTTTGGAAAGAGCATCAGAGCCTCGGATGTACTTAAGCCTGGCGAATCCGTAGATATTATAGGCGTGACTAAGGGGAAGGGCTTCCAAGGACCAGTTAAGAGGTTTGGGGTTAGAATCCTTCAGGATAAGGCTAGGAAGACCAAGAGGGGGGTCGCCACGCTTGGCCCATGGCATCCAGCGAGGGTTATGCCAGGGGTCCCAAGAGCTGGGCAGATGGGATACCACAACAGGACGGAGTATAATAAGAGGATCCTCATGATAGGAGAGGATGGAGATAAGATCAACCCCCCAGGCGGCTTCATCAGGTACGGCCTAATTAAAACCGATTATATAGTGGTGAAGGGGAGCGTGATGGGCCCCCCCAAGAGGCTGATAAGGCTCAGGAAGGCAGTGAGAAAGGCAGGGCTTCCAGAAGTGGCACCTACGATAACCTACATCAATACAACTTTCCACTTGGGAGGAGGCTCTGGTTGATGGTCCCAGTTCTAAACATGAACGGCGAACAGGTTGAGGAGATGGAACTCCCGAGGATTTTCCAGACACCTATAAGGCCTGACGTTATATGGAGGGCGGTCATCGCCCTTCAATCTCACCGCTTTCAACCACAGGGTAGAGATCCCCTCGCTGGGAAGAGGACCACGGCGGAGTCTTGGGGTGTAAACAGAGGCCTCTCAAGGGTTCCAAGGCTTAGGGATTCCCGCAGAGCAGCCTTCGGGGTTGGGACTGTCGGCGGCCACCAGGCCTTCCCTCCAACATCCATCAAGAGAATTAGGAAGGAGATAAACAAAAAGGAGAGGAGGCTTGCGATAAGATCGGCGATAGCCGCCACCGCAGTCAGAGACCTAGTAGCGAAGAGGGGCCATGACATCCACGCCGTAGCTAGTCTCCCAATAGTGGTTGAGGATAAGGTGGAGTCTCTGAATAAGGCTCGAGAAGCTAGGGATTTACTGACCAGGCTGGGGGTATGGCCGGATGTGGAGAGATCGGATAGGAAGAAGATTAGGGCTGGGAGGGGAAAGATGAGGGGAAGGAAGAAGAAGCTCGGTAGGGGCCCCTTAATCGTCATATCAGAGGATCGGGGGATCTCCAAGGCCTTCTCTAATATTCCAGGAGTGGAAGTGGTGAAGGTCTCCGATCTCAACGCCGAGCTCCTAGCACCAGGAGCAAGACCTGGAAGGCTTGTGATATGGACAAAGAATGCATTCGCGACCCTAGATGAGATATGGGGGGAAAAGAATTGAGACCTCAGGAGATAATCCTATATCCCCTGACAACAGAACGCTCTGTCAAGATGATACAGGAGGAAAACAAGCTCCTCTTCATAGTTCAGAGGAAGGCGGACAAAAAGGAGATAGCTAGGGCAGTGAAAGAACTATACGAGGTAGAGGTGGAAGAGGTTAGAACCTCTATAGATAGAAGGGGGAGGAAGAGGGCTCTAGTCAAGCTGAAGGAGGGCTACAGCGCCTCAGATATAGCCGTGAGGCTCGGCATCCTATAGGGGTGAATATGGATGGGTAAGAAGCTGAGGGTTCAGAGGAGGGGAAGGGGCACTCCGACATTCAGGGCGGCTAAAACCAGGAAGGTGGCCCCGGCCAGATACCCTCCACAGATGGGAGAGGGCGCGGTCGGGATCGTAAAAGACCTGATCCATGAGAGGGGGAGGGGAGCCCCGTTGGCCTATGTCGAACTCGGCGAGGGGTTTGGATACTATCATGTCGCCCCTGAGGGGGTGCAGGTAGGCCAGACCATAACCATCGGCTCCGAGGCCCCGATTCAGGTGGGGAACATCCTCCCCCTCGAGGTCATCCCAGAGGGGACTATGGTGTGCAATGTAGAGCTTAAACCAGGCGATGGAGGAAGGGTGGCGAGATCCCAAGCTC
>JAGTQJ010000092.1:5828-6456 GCA_018396515.1 Candidatus Bathyarchaeota archaeon
AGGCTCCGACACGATACTCCGGCTGCCTTCGAAGAAGACGATCAGAGTACCGAAGGGATGCAGGGCCACTATAGGCGTAGTCGCAGGAGGAGGCAGAAAGGATAAGCCTTTCTTAAAGGCCGGAGAGGTGCACCACCTGAGCAAGGCTAAGGGTAGGGTCTTCCCGAGATCAAAGGGGATCTCGATGACGGCAGCTTCACACCCCCACGGAGGAGGGCGCCACAGGCATATAGGCAAGCCCAGCACGGTCGCACGTAACACACCACCAGGCAGGAAGGTCGGCCTCATCGCGGCGAGGAGAACCGGTAGAAAGAAGAGGATGAGGAGAGAGAAGGAACGCGCATAGCTTAAATAGCCCAATAGAACGCATGATCGTGATAAAAATGCCGAGGGAGTTCCTATACAGGGGCTACACACTAGAAGAGTTGAAGGCCATGTCAATGGACGAGTTCATAAAGCTCCTTCCATCAAGGATGCGGAGAAGTCTAAGGAGAGGGCTAACCCATGAACAGAGAACTCTCCTAGAAAAGCTAAGGACCTCAAAGAAGGGGGACAAGCCCCTAAAAACCCATGCCAGGGACCTCATAATCCTACCTGAGATGGTTGGCAAAACTATACTGGTTCATAA
>JAGTQJ010000094.1 GCA_018396515.1 Candidatus Bathyarchaeota archaeon
GCTCAAGCCCTGCACCTATTGCGGGATCCTAAGGAGGAGGGCCCTCAACATGGCGGCAAAGATTGTTGAGGCTGACAGGCTGGCGACCGCCCACACCCTCGATGATATGGCCCAGACAGCCCTCCTCAACATAATGAGGGGTGACCTTAGGCTCCTCGCATCAAGCCACCCATCTGGGAGGAGCCTACCAGGATTCATCAGGAGGGTGAAACCCTACTGCGAGGTCCCTGAGAGGGAGTCCGCCCTCCTGGCATACCTTAAGGGTATAGAGTTTCAGAGCTTTCCCTGCCCATACGCTGAGGAGGCGATGAGGAGCGATATCCGCCGCTTCCTGAACCAGATGGAGGCTAAGCGCCCAGGGACCCTCTTCATAATCTACAGGGCATCCGTAGAGCTGGCCTCTCGTCTAGGGGGAGGCTCTGAACCCTTAGGCGTCTGCAGCCTCTGCGGTGAGCCTACCTCAGGAGGCATATGCAGGGTATGCAAGCTCCTCAAGGAGATAGGGGCAACAGATAAATGGGGATCCTCCACAATTAGCATTTAACATCCGGGGAGGGTGAACCATTGGCTGGAGAGATCAGGGTCGCCATAGCGGGCCTTGGAAACTGCGCCTCAGCCCTCATCCAAGGGGTCGAATACTATAGGGACAGGCTTGAGCTTAATATACCGGGCATCATGCACGTGGACTTCGGAGGATACTATATAAGGGACATAAAGTTCGTAGCAGCCTTCGAGGTAAACAAGTTGAAGATAGGCAAGGACATCTCCGAGGCCATCTGGGCCGACCCAAACTGCTGTGCAAGGTTCTGCAAAGTCCCAACGCAGAATGTAAAGGTTCTACCTGGACCACTATCCGATGGGGTTGCCCCCCACATGAAGGAAGCATTCCATGCATATGATGGGTTTGAGCCGGTCGATGTGGCTGAGGTTTTAAGGGAGAGAGAAGCCGATATCCTGATCAACTATCTACCAGTCGGGAGCTATGAAGGGAGTAGGCTCTATGCCAAAGCAGCAATAGAGGCTGGTTGTGCCTTTGTGAACTGCATACCGGAGTTCATAGCCTCAGACCCAGACTGGGGGAGGAGGTTCGAGGAGGCGGGGCTTCCAGTGGCAGGAGATGATGTGAAGAGCCAGCTCGGGGCCACGATCCTTCACAGGGCCCTCGTCGAGCTCTTCCATCAGAGGGGAGTCAGGGTCGACTCGACCTACCAGCTGAATATAGGGGGGAACACGGACTTCCTGAACATGACAAGGGAGGAGAGGCTCAGCTCAAAGAGGATAAGCAAGACGGAGGCCGTGAAGAGCCTGCTCCCATACCCCTTCCCGACACGTATAGGTCCATCCGATTATGTCCCCTTCCTCGGGGACAAGAAGATCTGCTATATAAAGATAAATGGGAGAGGCTTCGGGGAGCTCCCCATGACCCTTGAAGTAAAGCTCACCGTGGAGGACTCCCCCAACAGCGCCGGCGTGGTCATAGATGTCATAAGGGCGGTCAAGCTGGCTCTGGATAGAGGGATCTCCGGCCCTCTCTTAAGCATCTCCTCCTACGCATTCAAGCATCCACCGGTCCAGGTGACGGATGAGGTTGCTAGAAGATGGGTCGAGGAGTTTATAGAGGGTAAAAGAGATAGATAAAAGGCATCATAAATATTAACACGATCTACAGCCTCAAGACATTTAAAATTTGTTTAGATTTTCTTAAAATATATTTGCTCCAAACAATACATTTATGAGGAACATTAAACCGAATAAAATGAATGCAAGAGATGTTATATATCTTAAGTAGCGCTTAGGGATTAACCTAAACATGTTTCTGCCTATGAAAATTGCACCCCCAGTGAGGATTATTGATGATGAGATAACTCCAATGAACACCATAAATGGGTTTGAATATCTTGCTGATAGGATCATGGATACTAACTGTGTTTTATCACCCAGTTCCATCAGGAGTATCACGCTGAAAGCATATGCAACAGTACATTTATTATCAGTCTGAAGATCCCGGTTCTCTTCCCTGATCAGGCAGAGTAAGCCGAGGAGAATGAATAAGATGCCTGACCCCAGATTGATCCAGAGTGAAGGTATGATGTATGTCAGAGCCCCCCCTAGGGCTATACTGGCCCCATCAATAAGCGCAAAGGCTGCGATAGCACCTATGAAAACGCTCCAGGGCCTATCCCTCATCGACATGGTAACCACCGCTATCTGCGTCTTGTCCCCAAGCTCCATCGCGGTGAAGAGGATGAACGAGGTTACTAGAGGAGTTAAATCCATCCTGGAAACCCATTGGCATGGGAGATAAAAGAATTTCTGCGGGTTTTTCTAACGGACAAATGAGGGGCCACTCAGCTTAAGAGAAGCGTAATATTGAGCCGCTCCATAGATAACTTAGAGAATCGATGCTCACGCAGCGGAGTGAGGAGAGAGAAGAAGATACAAGAACCATTATGTATATTATTATCCTCTTCGTGGCGGTTCTCGTCGGGAGGGAGCTGGGAAATCTTTACAACATGCACCAAGAGGTGTCAAGGCTCTCCGTCTACCTCGAGTTGGAGGAGGAGGAAGCGGCCCGTTATTTAAGGGGCATTCTAAACGGCCTAGATTCGGAGCTAAAGGTGGGATTGGGATTGTCTACCACCCTCGCCTCAAGTGTTGGAGGCCCTGTGACCCAGACGCCCGAGTACGTCAGGAGGTGGCTTATAAGCGTCATCCTCAGCCCCATAACAGTCCAGCAGCCCGAGATATCGGACCTCGAGGTGAATCTTTATCTTGAGGAAAGCCTGGTCGCCGGGGGCTTCTTCGGTTTCGGCAGGGAGAAGGTTTCCAGCATAAGGCTTTTGGAGAGAAGAATCCCACTCCTAGTCAAGGATAAGGCCACCCTCAAAGGATTAATCCTTGAGGCATCTGAGAGGCATGGAGGGGAGGTGGAGGTCAAAATCATTGGAAGGGCCCTTGTACACATAGCCTTCCTAAATGCATGGCTCCCCTTCTCAACAACGCGGTACCCATTGATCAGGATCCCGCATCTGAACTATATATCATCAGGATGGATGGACTTGGAGGGCAGGGGGATAGAATCCCTCAAGGTTGGAGAGACATGTTATATAGCAGTCACCTTGTATAACCCTGCAAGGTTTCACACCATCTGGGAGAATTTGACTGCCCGGATATACAGGGTGGAAGAGATAGAGCCCATAGCTACCATCGAGAAGACTGTTGGGGTGGCGGCGGAGACCAGGGCCACATATTTCCTCCCTTTCACCCCGACAAGAGAAGGGGTCTACATATATCTACTTGAGGCCCAGGGAGGCTTCAGCATCGGATCCGATAAGACGCCCCCCCTAGAAGTAAGAAGACCCTAACCGAAAAATAAGATTGGGATGGAAAATTAAGGAGAAGAAAATAGGGAGATTTATCTCTCAATATTCCAAACCCCCCATTTAAATTTCGGGCTTAAGATTATGAAGAAAAAGTCTAGGGGCCTCAACCCATGCTTCTGAAGGTTTAGGGATGTTGGATTTGGCCTAGACTAGTCCTTTCTCTCCACCGCTATCTTACATCTAGTCACCATCGCCGCGATTACCCCCAAGGCGGCGAGGTAGGGGGCTAGAAGAGCTCCAAGGAACCCAACGGTGACCGGGATCTCCAACAGGGTTTCTCCTGCTTCATTCCGGACGACTATCCTCCTGATGTTCCCCTCGTGGATCAGCTCCTTTACGCGTCTTATCAGGTCATCGGCGGATATCTGAAACTCCTCAACCCTCGTCTTCTCAATCCTAGCCCCGCATTGGGGGCAGAACTTCGCATCTTCTGGGAGCTCTTTTCCACACCTTGGGCAGCTCATCAAATTCCTTTAGGGCCTCCTCTTAGATATAAAATCTCACATTTTCACGGAAAAGGGGGTTAGGGGTCTTCTTTTCGCCTCCTCCGGCCTCTTAGAGTTATCCAGCCACCTCATCAATCAGATTTTGACTAGAACCATACACGAGATGCTTAATATTACAATAAATTTTATTTACTATCTACTTGTAACTCTCATATATTTTCCTTCTGAAACCCGCTTGAGGAGAATAGCAGTCGGTCTCTGAGGGTTAGATAACATAAAACTATTATTGAAATTAAATATCTGGCTTATTTTTCTATTAGCCTCAACAGAAATCATTATAATTATATAACCTGGATCTCCATCATTACTGAATTTCATCCATATCGATTCATATCCCTCTTCAATAGGTTTCAAAGTCATAGGTATAACAATCTCTCCCTCCACCCTTTCTTCATATTCTCTATTCGGAGGATCCTTTATAGTTGCATTATAAAATCTTATAACTAGATATATAGCGGCCTCAGATAGACCTTTATTAGATATTTTAAACTCAACGTTTAGATTGTCAACTGAAAAATCTATAATTTCATTATAATTTAGAGGAGTGTAAATGGTATAGTATATAATTGGTCTTGCTATGATGCCATATAAAAAGGCTGCATTTAATGAGCCGGCCAGTAGAACCAGAGCCGCCGCTTCGAACCTAAAACCAGTCAAAGCCCAAACCTTATGAAATTAAAATGGCAAGTCCTCTAAATCCTTATCGAGATCTCCGCCGTTCAGTTTTATTTAATGGTTTTTAACCATGTTAATGAAACCCGAGTGGTGAATTTTTAGAGGTCATCATCGTGTCCTCGCACTTGTTAGTGGAGTAGAAGGGTCCATTCTTTGAGTTTTTCCTGTGAGCGGGTCTACTTTAAATCCTAATATTTCTGGGGTTGTCAAGCCAATTAGCACCTATCTATCATGTCTAAGTACTGGCACGATTTCGCTCTTCCCCTCCAGCTCTATCCATACTCTTGTTCGCTCGAACTCCAATCTTCCGATACCAGCATCAACTATGGATTTTCCAGTAGGCTTGAAATTAAAATCGCCTATTAAGGCGATTTTTAAGATATTCTAAGCCTTAATAGGCTTAACAATAGGCGATATCCTATTGTATAGGATATCGCCTATTCTAGCCTTAACCAAATATGATCACCTTTTGTCTGAACTATAATTTCTGTCTTTATGTCTCGAGCACTCTGAAAATGGGGTTTGGCTTTACACTATCAAGTTCCAAGTCCTTTATTTCTTCAAACTTCCTTTTGTCCCTTACCTTTAACTTCTCAAGTAATAACCGAAACTCGTCTTTCAATTGTCCTTTTGTAATGGATACAACTTCTTTCAAATTTAAGTGCTCTATCTTTGAAAAATCGAAATTATAGCCTCTTCTCCTTGCTTCAAGATAAATTTGAAACAAATAAGCATTAATTAAATCAACGGGCTTTTCATATCCTTTAAAAATTGCGAGTTGTGGATGATTTCTATAGCCCATAGTTTTTCCCTCCAAAACCTTCTTCGCCAAAAGCCCCTCCCTCCAAACAGCAACCAGACCCCTACAATCAAGATATTTAGGATGAATCAACCACAACCTCACTTAAAGGACAACCTCCTTCCAGCAAATTACCAATCAATTAGTTTATTTATAACGCTTCTGTTAGGAGACACAAAAGAATAGGTTCTTTTGATTGCTGGGTTAAAACATTGGATTATGAAGTTCGTTATTGACTTAGGCCGCCGATCACATATTAAAACCAAGGTCACTCCACTAATGCAACTGATTGGCCATAGGAACCTAATGAACACTCCGGTTTACACCCAGCTGTGGAGCCGGGACGCTGAAGACTCCTGCGTCTGCGAAGCAGCCACAGCCTTGGTTCATGCTAACGAGCTTATATAAGCCGGGTTTGAATATGTATGCGAAACCAGAGGCCTCAAACTGTTCGGTAAGAGCAAATAGAAAGTGCTGATGTTCTGTCCAAACAATGGTGCGGCCGCCGGGATTTGAACCCGGGTCTTCAGCTCTCCCCGAGGATCTTGGGGGGCTGAAATCTTACCAGGCTGGACTCCGCCGAGGCTTCGCCTACGGCCGCCGATGGGCTTCTCCGGCCGCACGGCCTCAGAATATCTCTGCCAAGCCTTTTAAAAGTCTTTTCTAAAAGGGTAGACCCGTTATCGTTTCACCGACTTGGGAATAGTTTTGTTAATTTATCCTCGGACCGTGGTCCGAAGCTTTTTAAATCTTTAAAGGTTTATTGAATCATATAGGGCCTGTAGCTCAGCAAGGTAGAGCGCCGGGCTTTTAAGACGTGAAGTCGAGGAAACCCGGGGGTCAGGGGTTCAAATCCCCTCAGGCCCGTTAGGTCTCAG
>JAGTQJ010000097.1:0-463 GCA_018396515.1 Candidatus Bathyarchaeota archaeon
CTTGCCTTTTCAGTTTTCTTTTCAGCAAGACTTCCTATCTCACTTTCCACAATAAGCTTTCTAACGGCGTCTCTAACAGCCTCGCTTCTACTGCTATATATGCCCTGCTCCACCAACCTGTCAACCATCTTAATCAAATCCCCTGTCAACCTGACCTGCAAAGTCTCCATAGCTGACCTTTTCATAACTCTTACCCGATTTAACGTAATGGTTTTGTAATTTAAATACATTACGGCGCCACTAATGGGACATCAAACGCTGCTCAGCCAGACCTCATTGAAATCTGAAGCATTCCGCCCTACGGTTCGATCGTGGCCTATACTGAAGAAAGCGACGAGGCTATACCACCAGACGAGGGACCCCTACTATGTGAAGCAGCTCCTTGGACATAAAAGCCTGAAGAGCACGGAGATCTACATAACCATGGAAAGGGCGATATTTGGGGATTATAATGACGAGTAAT
>JAGTQJ010000097.1:698-6012 GCA_018396515.1 Candidatus Bathyarchaeota archaeon
TTATAGGCCAAAAAGTAGCCGGGGTTATTCGTAGATTGCCGGGGTTGCATAGCCTGGCTAATGCGCTGGACTCATGATCCAGAGGGCTGTGGCACCAGCGCCCAGGCCGGATAGAGATCATGGGTTCAAATCCCATCCCCGGCACTTCTCCCGCGGATCTCCAGCTTTTTGGTTCGTTTCGAGTCGTAGGTTGAAGTCTCATTAGTAATTTGGATTCAAGGAGATAATATCTTTGCCTCTAGGATGTTCTATTATCCTTGAGGTTGGTGGCATCGGGTGCGTTTAGATCATGGGGTGCGTGGGGCTATATTCGGAGCTGGGGGAGGAGGGGTATCACGGATATTAGGGATATTAGGATTTATGATTGAAGGGATGGATCTGGGAGGCGGAGGGGATGGTGGAAAATGTGGTGAGGTAACCGGGTTGAATTAAAAGGAATTAAAAGGATCAATTTATGAAGTGATGTGTTATGAATTGTGTGATGATTTTAAATTGAAAGAATGGGGTGCATTATGCTGTTTTAATTAATTTCTTTCCGAATGTGAAGAGTATCCATGCTATGGAGCCGTAGAAGACTCCGTCGAATACTGCGATGGCAAGCCTGGTCGCTGGAATTCCACGCACCGGATAATCGGTTTCGGGCACCTCTAGAAGCCCATAAATAGATCGCCCCGGGGATGCTTGGAGTATCTAGGGTCGCTAGGAGGAATATGATGAAGGCTGTAAGGAAGATGATGGCCCCTTCCCCCCTCATTTTACCCACCTCCGCACGGTTGGTTGAGCGGTGGAGGTGGACCTGCTTGAGGCCGGTCTCTTCGAGGCCGGCGGATATTTTTATATGGTTTATCTGGCTTCCAATCACCTTGGTTCCCCTGAGAAGGTTCCTAGTAGGCTTTTGATGAAGCTTTGTGGAGCCATCTAGACCTTAAACACTCTGTTTGAATCATTTCTCTTCTCTACTCAGAGGGCTGGGGTATTAGTGAAACCTTAGGAGAGGGGGGATTGTTGAGGAGGATGATTATAAGGGGAGGGAGGGTTCATGGCGTCGGGTTTCGCTCCCTCCTTCTCGGCATAGCAGAGTCCCTGGAGGGGGGAGGTTCTTCGCAGAGAATATCTACCTCGATGGGGTGGAGGCCGTCGAGGTCCTATTGGAGGATGAGGAGGATAAGGTGAATGCATTCATCGACCTGGCCTCAGAGAGGAGGCCTGAGGGGGCTGAGGTTGAAGGAATAGAGATAAAGAATTATGATGGAAAAGTTATAAAAATAGAATCATATTATCGCTACTTAACCGCTATGCAACTATCAAAAATAGCTACACATGGCGGAATACTAACAGAAAAACAGGAACAAACAATAAAAGAAGTTAAAGGATTAAAAAAAGAATTCAGAGATTATAGAGAGGAGTTCAGAGGATTCGCCGATAAGACAAGGGGAGACTTCAAATCACTGTTTGAGAGGTATGGTGAGATATCTGATAAGTTCAGAACTGGTGACTCTTAGGGCAGAGTCTGCTGAGACGAGGAGGATGCTGGCCGATGCAATAGAGACCTTCAAGAAGAGCTCGGCTGAGACGAGGGAGGAGCTTAAGAAATCCGTCGACAACCTGGCAAGGCTAGTGGATAGGCTTGTAGAGGCCCTAGCCCTTCAAAAGGGCTGAAGTAAATGCAGGAGTATTTCTCGAAGCATAAAAGATAGAATAGTTGGCAGATCCATTCAGTGAACCCATAGATCCTACAATGATCTGAACTAAGCCTTCCCTCATAATCCAACGGGATATTTAAATTGTTATGCGAACCTTCCATGAGAGGATAGAAGAGACAAATATAGAGTGGATTTAAAATTATATTCACAAATTATTTTATATATCTATGCATTGAGCTCTTGAGTTTTTATTAGTTGTTATTTACACAACAATTAGTGGCTAAGCTGCCTGTAGGGTTCAAAGAACCGAAACAGTTACACTTTTCAATTCCTCATGGAGTAACTACCTTATCAGTGCATAATGGTCCAACTTATCGATCGATGATGTCTGTATGGATAATAAATATTTGAGATCCATGGAAGAAAGATGTATGTTTTTGTGATAAATATTCTTGATATGTAGTTGTGGTTGGCAAAATTATTAAGGAAAGATTATACTTTATGGTTTAAGGATCATGGATGTGATATATCCTAGAAAGATCCTCTCGATAGAAGATCCACATCACATCCTAACAAAGGCTGGAGGTGATTCCCCATGAGCGGGAGATGGGGATCGGCTATTGGATGATTCTGGGATAAGCTAGCGGCGACGGTCCTGCCGGCTGACGCCCTTAGCATCGAGTGCACATACCGCTGGAACACAAGATCGGTCAAGGATGGATGGCATAAAATCACCGTGGTTGCTTACGATATATACAACAACACAGCAAATATAAGCATAATAGTGAATGTGGTAAACAAAAGATAGCATTCATCTGATAAAATATTTTTTATGTTGTTATTTTGTTCTTAATTAAACCGAAGCCTTGAAAGAGGTTATTTATGGCGCCCCGGACGAGGAGAGAAGCAATTTAATCAGACCCTCATCAGCGAAGCCCCGCCTTTACATCTAGGGGGATATACGATGGCGACCCCCAACCTAATGAGAACCAAGTTCCAGCCCTCTCCAGGCCCTTTAGGTCGAAGGTCCCCAGGGCTCCGACCTCCCATCTGCCCTCTCCCCTGTTCGAAACCCCTCCCAGCCTTCAGGGCCATCAGAGAATATTTGACTTTTCCAAAAAGTTATAATAGTTGGAATTTATAGATATATGGGTTGAAATCTTATGAGCGTCACGATAAAGGACCTCGATGAGGATGTCTTCAGGAACTTCAAAGCTGAGGCCATAAGGCACGGCCTCAAGCTTGGGGAGGCGGCCTCGGAGGCCTTCCGCCTCTGGATCGCGTTCAAGAGGCATGGAAGGGTAAGAGATAGGGATCGGATGTTGACTGCTGCTAGGGATATGGATATGCTCAGGAAGAAGAGCCTCGAAGGCTGGTCCGGGGTAAAGGAGATAAGGAAATGGAGAGACATGAGGACCTAGTTTTAGATGCCTCGGTTATGGTTAAATGGTTTTCAGGTGAGGAAGATAGCGAAATAGCTGTTGAGATCAGGGATAAACATGTTGAAGGAGTTATATCAATAGTTTCACCCGATTTAGCCTTATATGAGGTTGTGAACGCATTGAGGTATAACCCTGCATTTAACATCGAGGACCTGAAGAGGGCCGTATCGGACTTGATGGATATAGGAGTTGACTTTATAACCCCAAATAGAGAGATACTTGAGAAATCTGTTGAAAATGCATTTATATATGATTTAAGTGTCTATGATTCATACTATTTAAGTCTAGCTCAAATAATGGGATTGCAAGTTGTGACTGCTGATGAAAAATTTTTTGAAAGAGCAAAAGAAACTAGAATAGTAAAAATTCTTAAAAACTTCAAACTCTGATACGCCCAATTTCATCGAGATAGGGGAGAGCGCCACACCATGGCCTTATGGGTCTTCAAACAGCCAGTATCCCCAATACCCCCAGGATCCCGAGGATCAACCCCAGCAAGCCCAAAAGGCCCAGGTACTTGAACTCCTCCCTGAGATACCTGAAGTAGGAGAGGAAGCCGAAGAAGGAAAGGTAGAACAGATACCACGGATCATGAGAGCTAAATGCCTGGAACCCCAGAAACCCCAAGAGGCCGAGGAAACCCTTCCACCAGGTTCTGCCCTCCCCACCCATAGACCAAGACACACCACACATCACGACTGGATAAATATAACCCCATTGACGATAGTCACTGAGTATTCAGAGGTACAATCCTCTCAATCTCAATACCTCCAAACCTCGATCCAAGGCTTGGTCTTAAGGAGGCGATGGGTCGAAGAGCCAGAAAGGCCTGGACAAAAGTTTTCCGGGAATTCAAATCCTGAAACAAAAAGCTCTCTGAGAGTTCAAGGATATGAAGAATGGAGATTAGAACTTGAATAGCCTCTTCAAGAGAATTTCAGCTTCAGGAGACTTGTTCAACTATGAGGGGCTCTGAAAACGGTTCCTTTCACCCCAGACAGAAAGACCAGAAACCAACTGATTGGTGTCAAAAAACTAGGGGGTATTGTATTTGAGGGGCTGGAGGCCTTCAAATACGACTTTCAAAGGAGGAGGGGGCGCCCCTTCCCGTGGATAGTCAGCCATTCATGGTAAAGAGGAGCATCTTCATCCTACCCCCAGCCTCACAGCCATGAGCACCCTCATATTCGCATGCCTGCGTTAGGTAAGAATGCAACCAAGTGGATTAAGACCCTCTCACCTCCCATCCGCTCAAACCTTTGGGGGAAGGCGGATCACCCTTTAATTCTCAACCCCTTGAATATCCTAAATTAAACGTCGATGGGGGGAGTTTTTAGGATCTGTTGTTGAGTTCCGTTCGTTTTGTCTATCTGAGAGTGAGACCATCTTCTTCGATAAGCCCCGGGATCCCCGGCTGATGGGGCATTGATAAGCAGGGGAAGGCACTATACTACTAAACACGTATGCGTAGAAAGGATCTTGCAAAGAGGTGTTTGGGAGTTTGCCTCCGATAAAGGGGCTTGTGGATAGGCTTAGGCTAGCTCTCGCCCTGGGTGAGAATGTCAATGCGATGGCTGTCAGGTCATTGGTCACTGAGCTCTTCTTCGGGATGTTCTACGTCGTCTGGCAGCCCTATGTGCTCAGCCTAGGAGCCACCCTCCCACAGCTGGGCCTAATCCAGGGCGTCATGATACTCTCCGCCGCTTTAGGCTCCCTCATCTGGGGTAGGCTCTCGGATATTTGGGGTAGGAAGCCCGTAATAGTTGTGTCGGTATTCTGCCGCCTCCTCGCCCTGTTCTTCTGCCTCTTCGCTGAGAGCTGGCTCTCATTCATAGGCTTCGGCATCTTGAAGTGGCTCTCCGCGACCTGGCAGCAGACCAACCCTGCAGACTCTGCCCTCATAGCGGAGTCGGTCGACGAGGCTAGGGTTGGAACCGCTGTAAGCGTCTATATGTCCATCGGGCTCATCGCCTCTATAATGCTCGCACCGTTGGGTGGCTACCTAGCTCTGAGAGGTATGCACCGGCTTATCTTCCTCTCCTGCATAGCTGGAGAACTCTTCAACACAATATACCTCTCCCTCAGGATAAGGGAGACCCTCGGCAGAAGGGCTGAAACCCTAAGGAGATCCCTCCCTGGGTTGAGATTCAGCCTGAGGGATCTCCTCGGGTTTGAATCTGAACTCATTCCATTCTATTTGGTCGATATGATAGGGTTTCAGCCCTTCTG
>JAGTQJ010000095.1 GCA_018396515.1 Candidatus Bathyarchaeota archaeon
TTGAGGATAATGATGCAGCGGCGTCCTCACGATATAGGGCTGGATCCTCCTCCTAGCCCTGAATATATCCCCCAGAGTAGGACTCTCCAACACCATCACCGCTCAGATCTCCAAGGATGAACTTATAACCACTAGGGTTTCCAGCCCTCCACAATGGATTTTAACCATCGCGATATGCTTTTTAATAAATAAATACTATTTCATTGAGATGAGATGAGATGTTGGATCTTTCAATTCAACCCAGATAAGTTCAGATGGTTTGATTGGATCAAGGAGAACAAGGATGCTGAGCAGTGGTTAGTGACGCGCCACATGTTGGATATCAGAAAGGGAGACAAGGCCGCCATCTGGGCCTCAGAAAGAGACGCCGGCATCTATGCACTTAGTGAGGTTATAACGATCCAAAGGATGAACCCCTCAACAAGGAAGAAGAAAAATATTTCAAAGAAAAATCATATAAAATTAGGTTTTTACAATATAAAAGCGTTTGGATTAAACACACTAAGATATTTATCGAAAACCCATTGACAAGAAAGGAGTGCATAGAAGACCCAATTCTTAAAAACATGGAAATTCTCAAACAAATTCAAACCACAAATGTAAAGCTTAGACAAAAAGAGTGGGATAGAATAATAGAACTTCTAGAAAGAAAAACTTAAAAATAAAGATATTTATTTAAGAATTCCTATGATCTTATTGGTCGGTGAGCCGGTGGGCGGCTTCCGAGCCCGAAAGGGCTTGAGGAAACTCCACCCACCAGGAAGGCCTGCGACGCCGCGAGGCGTAGGGCGAGAGCCCTGGCAACGGACAGAAACGAGACCTCCGCCCGCATGCGATGACTCGCCTGAAGCGTCGAGGGCGCGGGCGGATCGGTTGAGACGACCGCCCCTGCAGGGTGAAAGGGCAAATAGCGTCGATGAGCGCCTTCCCGAGACGCGGGTAGCCCCCTCAGCCGAATGCCGCCTAAAACAGAAGGTGGGTTACGGCCGGCACACCGACCAAAAAGGACTAATCTGTCTTATAGGAAGAAGAGACGGTGAGACGGATAGCAACGAAAAATATTTAAACTTAGGCCTCTTCATTATCCTCGGAAAATACAAGGCGATTAAAATGGTTTTTAGAATTTATCCCTTTGTACAAGAGAGATTATCAGGACTATTGTTGCTGATAGCGATGTTCATAATCACCTTCTACTATATGAGAAGAGCAAAGCTTCCATATATTCGTAGGGTGCCTGCCCTAGATGCTATCGAGGAGGGCATAGGAAGAGCGGCCGAGATGGGCCGACCTGTTATAGCCTCCCCGGGCATAGCGGTCTCAGGGATAGACTATTGGACTGTCGGGGCTTTAAGCATTCTAGCTCATGTAGCTAGGCTTTGCGCGAGGAATGGCCTAAGGCTACTTGTTCCATTAGGAGGCTCCGAGCAAAGCTATACCCTTGTCGAGGTGGCTAGAGACCTTGTGGAGAGCCAGTACCGTCTGGAAGGGGTTCCTGAGAGGTTCGATGTGAATGATATGCCTTTCCTAAGTGGGAGACAGTTCGCTTGGGCATCGGCATATGTAGGTATGTTGATGAGGGAAAGGCCTGCCGTCGATATTATGGTGGGGCTCCAATGGGCTTCAGCCATGTATATGTCAGAGGTCGCTAAAGAGGTCGGCTGCTTCCAGATAAGTGGAACAACCTACTTATCGAATATAGCATGCCTCGCAGTCTCCTCAGACTATGTCATGATAGGTGAGGAGATGGTCGCGGCAGGTGCCTACCTTTCCAAGGAACCAGCTCAGTTAGCAAGCATTAGAACTCAAGACATCATAAAGGCCGTGATGATAGTAATACTCGTAGTTGGCATTATCGCTCTAGCGTTTGGCAGCGATATAGTCAAGGTCATCCTTAGCACATAGGGGGTGTGATGAGATGTCCTCCGTTATTAGAAGCAGAGAGTTTCTCCTCGCCATTATCATAGCTGTTTCCTTCTTCATATACTTCCCCTACTTCATTGAGTCCCCTAAACCTATAACCGATATCGAGTCCTGGCTAGTATCCACAACGGTTGTCATAGCATCCTTCGCTGTCATGGTCAGTTTATACACAATGACCAGGAGAGAAGTTATGAGGGTGACCAAGAGAGTCAAGGGATGGCCATACAGCCTGTTAATGATCGGCCTAGCATGGTTCATGATCATAGTCGGTGTCACCCTAGGAAAAGATGCGGTAGCCTTCAGGTTCTGCGCAGACTCCTTCATCCTGCCTGGTGATGCAACCATCTATGCTATATTGGTCTTCTATATGACTTCGGCCGCCGCTAGAACCTTTAAGGTGAGAGACCTAGAGTCCCTTCTATTACTCCTGGGTGCTTTCTTCGTCCTCATGCAACAGGCTCCACTGGGAGAGTACCTCTTCCCATGGTTCGGCCCTATAGGGAGCTGGCTTGTTAATAACTTAGCAATGGCCGCCTCAAGGGTCTTCACCATAAGCGCCACTCTTGGTGGTATAGTTCTAGCGATAAGGCTGCTTGCTGGCAAGGAGATGGCCATGGTGGGGCTTATTGCTAGGAGGGAGAAGGACTGATGTCTAATCTATTCAAGATCTTCGCGAGCATCGACCGAAGGGTTTGGCATCTTCTCACCTTTATCCTCGTCGGAACCACCCTCCTCCGTCCCATTGGTCTTCCATTAAAGGTGAGCCCAGAGGTAAAGAAGGCATATGAGGTTATAGATAGCCTCAAGTCTGGAGACGTGGTTTTAATAAACTTCGATATTGCAGCCTTCGGATGGGACGAGATTAAGGGAAGCGCCCTATCGATGGTCCCCCACATATTCTCCAAGGAAGGAGTAAAGGTCATATTCTTCACCGATCAGGATCAGGGGTACATATTCATAGAGAGGACCATTGCCGAGATTGGAAGGCCCATGCCTGGCTACGACAGGTTCCCATGGTATGAGATCCACGGAAAAAAATACCTCCAAGACTACATCAATATAGGGTTTATCCCAGGATTCGACAAAGCAATAGCAGCCTTGGCCCAAGACTTCCGGGGGACTGTGGGAAGAAACGACTGGTATGGGAACAATATAGAGAAATGGCTCGATGATAATGGGATCAAATCTGCCAAAGACATCGATCTGATCTTGACACTAGATTGTGCCGGAGCCCAATCGTATTGGGTAAGCTACTGGTATATACCATACAAAACTAGGATATTGAATGCTATGATTGGAGTTAGCGCACCTGGATCTATAGTCAACTATAATGCTGGAATGTTGGAAGGCATTGTTATAAGTATTAGAGGGGCGGCTGAGTATCAATATCTAAGCAAATACTACGGGATGGCCTTAGTTTCAATGGATGCCTTCAGCATCATCCAGTTCATGCTGATAATAGCTATCTTGATCGGTAATATCGGATACTATGGATGGGAGAGAAGGCAGGAGAAGAGGTGATGTGAACTTGGACATAGGAAGTTTGATGGTAATCCTTCTCTCCACAGCCATAACCTTCGGCCTATTCAGCATCCTCACCGGTGTGGATAACCCATTCTTTGCATGGGCGGAGAACATATATGTGGGTGGAGCGGTGGGCATGACTATTGTAGTCTCCTTCACCTGGATAGTCTCAAATCTCATCCAGAAGATAGTCTCAAACCCCTCTGCCAACTGGCCCCTTATCATCTCATTCATCCTCGGCCTCATGATGTTGCTGAGGGTACACCCAAAATACTCGTATCTCGCTAGGATCCCGATAAGCATCGCTACGGGTGTTGGTGTAGCGGTCTCTACGAGGGCGATAATCTTCAGCGGCCTCTTATACCAGATAAGGGCCACCATACTACCAATATTTGATTGGAGAGATCCAGCAACTGCCTTCACAAACCTTATGATAGTTGTGTTCGTCATAACCATCCTGACCTTCTTCGTCTACACGACGGAGCTTAAAGGACCCCTTAAGGTCTCCAGCGGGATAGGCCGTCTGGCGCTCTTCGCATCCTTCGGGGCCCTCTTCGCCCAGACATATATGGGGCGGCTGGGCCTCTTCTTGGGGAGGATGGAGACGCTTCTTATACCCGAGACAAACTTCAAAATAAGTGTTATAGTCGCCCTCTTCATGCTAATAACAATAATAGTTCTAAAGAACTATTACCCTGAAACCTTGAAAAAACTAGTTCCATAACTTCCCCCCTTTTTTAAATTCCATGGATCATAAAACTTAAAAGCTAAAAGATTCATATAAGAATCTGGATTTCATGTTATCAAGAAGAGAGTTGTATGAAGTGATTAAGAATAATGTGGATAGAATTCTTCCAAGGCTCATTGAACTCAGTGACTGGATTGGAAGGCATCCCGAGCTTGGGAGCGAGGAGTATGAGTCCTCTAGGTTGTTAGCGGAGGAGCTCGAGAAGAACGGGTTTTTAGTAGAGCGTGGAGTTCTGAAAATGGAGACGGCCTTCCGTGCCATATATAAAGATAGTCCTAGTGGGCCCAAGATAGCCTTCCTTGCGGAATATGATGCTTTGCCTGGGGTGGGCCACGCCTGTGGTCATAATATCATAGGCACCGCGGCTGTAGGGGCAGGGATCGTACTCAAGGAACTACTGAGATCTCTTCCCGGGGAGGTCCTAGTAGTGGGATGCCCAGCCGAGGAAGGGCACGGCCCGAATGCGGGTGCCAAGAGGGTCATGGCAGAGGCGGGCCTGTTCAACGATGTTGACGTAGCTATGATGATTCACCCAACCAGTGGGAAAACCACAGTCAGCGAAAGGTTCCTGGCAGTCACGGGCATCACCATAGAGTTCATTGGGAAGGCTGCGCACGCTGCAGCATCCCCCCATAGTGGAGTGAATGCCCTAAACGCCGCGGTCTTGGCCTTCATGGCCGTCCACGCGAACAGGCAGCAATTGAGGCGGGATGCAAACGCTGTGATCCACGGCATCATTAAGGAGGGTGGCCTAGCTTCCAACATAATTCCTGAGAGGTCGGTTCTCCAGTTCGGGGTTAGGAGCAGTGATGACAGCTACATTCCGGAGCTGGTGAGGATGGTTGAGAACTGCGCCCGAGGGGCAGCCACAGCCACAGGCTGTGAGGTAAGGATTGAGGTCAGGCCAGGTCTCAGGTCGAGTTTAAGAAATGAGCCCTTGGAACGGCTCTTCGTCAGAGTCTTCAAGGAGATTGGTGAGGAGATTGAGGATCCAACCATAACAGCGGCTAGGCCTCCTGTAGGAAGCACGGATTTCTCTGAGGTGACCCATGTGGTTCCCGGCATCCATCCTATGATCTCCATAGCGCCGGAGGGTGTGGCTCTTCACAGCAAGGAGTTTGCAGAAGCTGCTCTATCCAACACGGGGCATAGGGGCCTAGAGATCGGGGTAAAGGCCTTAGCCATGGCAGGAATGGAGATACTTACAAGCCCTGAGCTAATATCCGAGATAAAAAGCTACTTCGAAATGGTGAAAGGCAAGAAATAGGCCATATTCTTACTTCAACATTAATAGAACTCCTTATGATGATAAGTATCGAGAGCCTTCCCCCGCTACCTTTATTTACTGTCGACAAGCCTCTTAATCTTTCCTCTTTTTATCTCAAATCAATATAAAATGATTTTATTATTTGTATCTATTACTCTCAAACATAACATAATATTATAAGCTCAAAATAGCTATTAATGAAGGAAAGTTTCATTTAACCTTTAACTTTTTCTTTTCCAAAATTATCTTGAGAAAATTAATTTATTGAAAACTGAAAATTTTAAATTCTGTATTAAAGCTACTTTTTCTCTATATCTTTTATTTGATAGAACCATTTATCTTGGAAGCTCAGACATTATGGTTGATGAGACTAAAGGACTTCAGGATCTCTTCAGGGATGAAGCTAGACCAACTAACCAGTGCGATAACGAGTCTTAATTTTAACCAGCTAGAATATGTTTTTGTGATTGAGATGGTTAAGGCCTATGATAAGATTAAGGTGTTCTAGGGATGGGAACTCCATAGAGGTTGTCGCCCTTTTCGATACAGGAGGTGGAAGCTACTTAACGATGAAGTCGCTGAAAAATTGGATATGAGGAGTATCCTGAGCCTATACTCATCCCCTTGGCCGTG
>JAGTQJ010000096.1 GCA_018396515.1 Candidatus Bathyarchaeota archaeon
AAACATTGTTGAATCATCCCCCCATAAGGGTCAGAGCCCCTATAACAAGTACAAAACTTGCCTTGAAGGCCTAAACCCAGAACCAGAAGAAGAACTATCAGAACCCATGGGGTTTCTGGATCATCATTGTTATTTTAGCTTCATAGCTTCACTGTGTGAACTTCTCTCCTCGGGTTAGGATCCTCGCGAGTTCAGAGTATAGCCAGCTGAACCCCTCGTAGGTTCTCGATGATATGGGGATGGGATTTAGCTCGAGGCCAAGCCTGTTGATTATATCCATCATATCCTGGCTCAGGATCCTGTCAACCCCTTCCAGCCTCGAGTATATAGCAGCCTCTAGGAGCAAGGGGTCTTCCCCCCACCCCTCTATCTCCTCGATCTCCTCCTCGGAGAGGAGATCCGCCTTTGATAGGGCTGAGACCTGGGGTAGGAGGAAGCGGATGTTGATCGCCGAGGCTATGAACATGTTCATCACATAGTTCAAGGGGTCTCTGCAAAACACCGAGTCGAAGAGGTATATGATGGCCTTCGATTCCTCCCCGAGCTTCTCAGCTATCCTCGCACCGGTATCCCTGAAGGCGAAGAGCTCCAACTGGCCAGGGGTGTCTATGAGGACGACCTCTGGTACGAACTCCTGGATCTCCCTGTATATCTCATCGATAACGTCTATGATCATGTCGCAGGCAAGCATTAATCCGCCATTAGGCCCTAAAGAGTACTCCTCCATCACCTCCTCCACTTTAACGTAGTCCCTGACGGTGACGCTCGGCGAGTAGGGCAGGGTGATGGCACCCGGGTCTAGGTTAACCGAGATGACATCCTCCCCCTGCTGTTCAAGCCAGCTCGTGAAGGAGCCCGTGAGTTCAGACTTCCCAGAGCCCGCAGTCCCGAGTATGAATATTAAGTTCAACTGCTAACCACCCAGCTCTTCTACGAATCTCTCGAAGAGCCTCTGGGCCTCCGTTATCGGATATCTCTTAGGGCTCCTCTTGAATCCGTAGGCGGCTATCGGCGTGACGACCCCCCCCATCCCCCTGTCCATGGCTAGTTTCGTCGCCCGAATTACATCTAAAAGCACCGCCCCGGCGTTTGGGGCATCCCTTGTGGTCATCTTGATATCCATGGTGAACTCAGCTCCGATGAAGTATCTCCCCTTCACCCAGAGGAAGCTCTCCCTCTTATCCTCTAGGAAGTCCACATAGTCGGTTGAACCGGAAACAAGCGGGAACTCGTAGGGGATTGATGAAGATACAGCCTCTGTCTTCACCCTCCTCTTGAACTCCTTGGTCCTTCCGAGCGTGTCGAGGGACTCCATACCCCCACCCACATCAAGCTGGTAGCTCTCATCTATGTGGACGCCCCTTCCATTCAGGAACTCCAATATCCCCATGTGGACTGCGGTTGCTCCAACCTGATCTAGGAGGTCGTCGCCTATCAGCGGAAGCCCGGCCTCCTCAAACCTCCGGGCCAAGGAGGTATCGCAGGCTATCTCCGCAGGGGTTGCATTTATGAAGGCGCATCCAGCCTCCAACGCAGCCCCCGCATAATATCTGGAGGCCTGCTCGGCGCCCCCGGAGATAAGGTTTATGAGAATTTCCGCCTCACTCCCCTTAAGCTCCTCGGCGATGTTTGAAAAGCCCTCAAGCTCCTCGACCTCTATGAGGTTCTTAGTGAGGGGGCCGAGGCCGTCGAGGACGGGCCCCCTCAACACGGTCACCCCTAGGTGCGGGAGATCAACCATTCGGGGTACTGTGTTGGGGCTTGCGAACACGGCTTCTGAGAGGTCTCTCCCAACCTTTCTTCTGTCTATGTCGAAGGCCGCTACGACCTCGATATCAGAGGCCCTATAGCCCCCCAGGGTCTCATGGAGAAGGCCTAAGGGGTTCCCTGTCATCCTGTAATGGTGCAAACCCTGGATTAGAGCCGAGCAGCAGTTCCCAACCCCGGCTAAAGCTATCCTTATCAAGATATCCCCTCTGGGAATGCTTCAATAACTCCGAGTTCAGGGAGGGGATATAAACCCCACCATTACCCCCACGACTCGAAAGCCCTCTATCCAGCCCCGAGTATAAGGGTTAAGCAAGGTTCTTTGTCATGATTATAGCGTCCTCGTCTAGGTAGTAGGCCCTAACCCTCCCCGTCTCCTCATATCCCAAGTTCTTGTAGAACGAGCGGGCCGCGCTGTTGGATTCCCTAACCTCTAGGGTCGACCTAGTCGCCTTCCTCTCCCTAAACCTCCTCTCAACCTCTAACATAAGCATAGAGCCTATCCCACTCCTCCTCCTCTCAGGCGCAACTGCTATATTCACGATATGGCCCATCTTCAGCCTATGGGGTAGACCGCTGAGCATGACCTCCCTCACCTCTCCTATCACATATCCAAGAACAGCACCCTCCTCCTCAGCCACCAGGAAGAGGTCCGGAGCCTTTCTAGAAATATAACTGAAGAATGTCCGTGGCCAGGGATCCCTGAATGAGAGCCTCTCAATCCGAAGGATTCCTTCAAGGTCCTCCTCCCTGAAAGATCTGATCTCCACCCTCAAGTTTAGTCATAGATAATGATGCTCCTCATTCCTTTAAAATATTCTAGGAGCCTCGCTTATCTCCAGCCTATGCCGAGTTTATAGGATGCACCTCGAAGATCCCCCTTTGAAGAGGATTTCAGGACATTCTTAGAATATTAGGATTATTCTGAACCCATATGAAGAATCCATGAGCTCATGAGATATCCATGTGATAAACTAAAATGGGCTCTCATGGCATCGGGGTTACTAATTTTTTTGAGGGGTTAGGTTTATGTCATGGAGAAGGGGCTCCGGATTCGCAATTTTTCAAACATATTTTTTAATATATGACTTTGATGAGGATAAGGGTTTTTATCTAATCGAGCTGCTATTTTTGGCAGTGGTTGGAAGTGCTGGGGAGGAGGCCACGCCTAATTTTCCTCACCGCGGGGTTGATCCTCTTCGCCTTCTACCTAGCGTTTTCCAACCCCTTCAGCATCCTTTTAGAGGCTGGCAGATTCCGCCCAGAATTATTCCTGATGGCCGTTGCGGTGAATAACATAGGCCTACTGCTCTTCGCCCTCTCCTGGTACATAATCCTGAGGTGCATGGAAACCGATCCGAGCCTATGGGATGCTATAAGGGTAACCTTCATCAGCTTCTTCATCATCTGGCTGATCCCTCTCCCCTTGGGCTCGGAGATCATAAGGGCCTACCTGATCAGTAAGAGGGGGAACCCTGGGGTCGGGAGGGCTGTGACCTCCGTAGCCGTCCATAAATCTATGTACAACATATCCTTCGGGGTCTTGATAGGATCCTCTGCCATACTCGTATTGACCCGTGGGAGGGGGATACCCGTGAACAGCCTACTCATCCTGTTTGTCGTGGTTTATGCCGCGGCCTCAAGCCTTATATTCCTGGCCCTTCTCTCCTCCAGATTTCTCAGATGGCTTCAAGCCCATATGCCAGATAGGGTAATAAGGCTCATCCCAATGGGCCACAAGAGGCTCGGTGATGTAAGGGATCGCATCCAAAGGTTCATAGAAGAGATGGAGGAGGCGGTGAAATGTCTGAAATCCAGAGCCCTCCCCAGCATATTGGCTCTGATCATGGTCGCCCTCCACTGGAGCTCGGGCTCCATAGCCACATACCTGGTCGCCCTCTCTTTAGGGCAGAGGCTGGATGTGGCGGAGATCTTTCTCATCTACGCGGTCGTCGAGTTCATCCAGCAGCTAAACATCATCATACCCGGAGGAGTGGGCATAATAGACGCAGGCCTTACAGGGGCACTCCTTATGATAGGCGTCCCTCTGCAGGTAGCCTCAGCGATATCCCTCTTGACAAGGCTGGTCACCTACTGGTTCGAGCTCCTACTCTCCTCAGTCTTCAGCTTCCACTATGGATATAGAGAAACACTGAGAGATTATCTTCCCAACAGCACTGCTGATTAGGATGCCCTTTTAGTGAACTACCACCAGCTTACGCAGCTGTTTCCCACCTCAGCGACCGGGCTTGACCCCCTATACCTGGGGCGCGATCTCCCGTCGGTGGAGAACTTTCTTCAGAGTCTTCTGAGGGTGAGTTAAGGTGGTCTCGGCCTCGGCAGCCCTGACTTCAGCCCGCCCCACGGAGTCTGCCGGCTCTTCCAGCCATTTTGACAGCAACCACGAGAAAGGAGATATAAGACCTCCCCGTCTTACACCACACCCCCTATGGGTGGGGCTTCATGCCGATGAGGTTTGAAAGACATCTCCTTGAGACTGGAAAATAATAAAAGCACTATAATTTTAACAACTTTATCTCGGTATGCTCCAGCTGGGGATCGTGGGCTGTGGAACGGTCACGAGGATGTTCCACCTTAAGGCGATAGAGGAGGTTAAAGAGTTTGCCATAGCGGCCTTGGTTGATAGGGACAGGGGGAGGCTTGAAGGCGCCTTGAGGAGCTGTAGGGCCTGGAGGGGATATGAGAACTATATGGATCTCCTCTCAAACCCTGAGGTCCACGTTGTGGTCATCAACACCCCTCCAAGGTACCATGAGGAGATGACCATCCAGGCTCTAAGAGCAGGAAAACATGTTCTGTGCGAGAAGCCCCTGGCGACGAGCCTAGAAGGAGCCTTAAATATAAAGCTGGTCAGGGATGAGACCAGCCTTGTTGTCCTCCCAGTCCATAACTACTCCTTCACCCCTTGCTGGGAGCTGGCTAAAGGCCTGTCTCATGATGGAAAGATAGGCGATGTTGAGAAGGTCCAACTGAGGTTTGAGAACAATCTGAGATTATATCGTCCTAAAACTGGGTTCAGATTCGAGAAGGAATATGGCATAATCGAGGATCTCCTCCCCCACCTCCTCCACCTAACCCATGAGCTTGCCGGAAGGGTGAAGGAGATCGAGGAGGTGGATGGCTGGAGAGAAAGTTATAATGTAGTTGACAACATGAGGCTTATTTTCAGAACGGAGATGGGGGTGCGGGTCGAATGCTTTATGAGCTGGACGAGGCTAATACCCCAGTTCAAGGTGGGGATCATAGGCTCTAAGGGAGTTATAAAGGCGGAACTGTTTAGAGCTCCATATAACCTCATATTGGAATCCGAAAAGAACAAGAAGAAGATCTGCATGAGAAGGGGGTTAGGCCAATATCTCGATCTACTCAGGATGAGGCATCCATCCTTTGTGGGTCAATATCTCCATCTATACAAAGTGATTATGGGAGAAGAAGAGCCGAGAATAGACCTTGATGATGAGATAGAGATGATAAAGATTATGAAGAAGATCGAAGACATTTCCAAAGAGAATAAATTATAGTGCCAACACCCTGTCTAGTGGGAGGGATCGGGCGTGGGTAGAGTGGCGGTGGTCAAGGTTGGAGGGAACATACGAGAATCCCTGGATAGGGGCTTAGAGCTCATAGGCGGCCTAGACCTGAGGGGGGGAGAAGTCGTCATAAAGCCCAACATATGCAACTCCAAAAATCCGTATGGCATGGTCCTGACGGATTTGGGGCTGATAGAGGAGGTGATAACTAGGGTCAAGCCTCTGGCAGAAGAGGTGACCGTGGTTGAGTCAGACAACATAGACGGCCCGGCCGAGAAGAGGCTCAGGGACTGTGGGCTGATGGAAAGGCTAGAGAAGCTAGACGTGGAATTCGTGAACCTCACGAGGGAGGACGACTTCGAGGTTCACAAGGTTGCAGGAATCGAGATACAGATACCTAAGAGGGTTTTAGAGGCCGACTACTTTGTCAACATGCCCAAGATAAAGACCTGCGGCCCAACCGTAGTCACATTATCCATAAAAAACCTCTTCGGAGTACTTCCAACACCCAAGAAGAGCAGGCTCCACGGCCTCCTGGACGAGATCCTCCCATACCTAGCTAAACTGATCCCTCACAAGCTCATAGTGGTAGACGGGATGATGGCGATGGAAGGGAACGGCCCTGTCATAGGAACCCCAAGACCACTCGGCTTGATGGTATTGGGGAGAAACCCCGTCGAAGTCGACTCCGTCATAACAAGTTTGATGGGCTTTAACCCAGAGGAGGTCGATCACATAGTGAGAGCTCATAAGCTAGGGGTTGGAAGT
>JAGTQJ010000099.1 GCA_018396515.1 Candidatus Bathyarchaeota archaeon
GAGGCCTGGTTCGAGGCGGATAGCGCCATAGGTATAATACCCATAAGGGCTGTGGACCCTAATTGGAGAGGTGTGGCCTACATCGAAGAGGGATGGATTGAGGGTGCTGACGCCCTGGATAGGATGAACTCCTCTGAGACCTCCGCGATGCTGGAGAGGGGGGCAGCCGAACTCCTTGGGGTTAGACATAATGGCACGATGCTCATAAAGCTTGGGGCCAGGGTTCACCCCCTCACCATAGTAGGCATCTTCGGGAAAAAGCCCCCGATGGGATGGACCGTTCAAAACCCGACCCTCTACGTACCTTTATCCTTCCTAAACAGGATCGAGGAGTCCGATATAAAACGGGTCAGGATCCTGGTTAGGCTTAAAGATGGGGTCAACTTGGATGAGTTCAGCGCCTCTATCATGGCCATGGATCCCAACATCGAGGGCATTGACATCGCCGATCTTAAGCTAAGGGAGGCCTCCTCGAACATCTTCCTCACAGGCTCCCGTAGGATAGAGGAGATAGGGGTTTACATAGCATCAGTCATATCATCGGTGGGGGTCGCCCTAGTGGTCTCCACGGGTTTGAGGAGTAGATGGAAGGAGATAGTTGTTATGGCTATTCGAGGATTCTCCATGAGGCAGCTCACATCCATCCTGGCCTTAGAGTACCTCTCATCCACCCTCCTAGCTATCGTCCTCGGATCGGCTGTTGGCATTATACTACTCAGAGGCGAGATTGAGATGTTCAACTCCCTATCACAGGCTTCCATCTGGAGGCGAATGGTGTTTCCGGTAGGAGCTCAGCTCAGCCTCTCAGCCATCTTAGGATTGATCCAGATCTCGGTGGTTATACCCATACTATTCGCGGCGAGGCGTGCATCCCTCCATCCCATTTGGACCTTGGAGGAATGATAGAGGCTGGAGGTGGACCAGATGGTCATATTGGTGAAAGACCTCGTGAAGGTATATAGGATCGGGACTCTGGAGATACAAGCCCTCAGGGGGTTGAGTATGAAGGTGGAGGAGGGGGAGATGGTCGCCATAATAGGCCCCTCGGGCTCAGGCAAGACCACCCTCCTCAACATACTGGGCGGGCTGGACAGGGCCACCGCGGGATATGTGAAGGTCTTCGACACCGAGGTCACAAGCCTCACACCAGATGAGCTTGTGGAGTACCGGAGGAGAATGGTCGGCCATATCTTCCAGACGATGAATCTGATCCCTACCTTGACCGCCGCAGAGAACATAGAGCTGCCCATGATCGCCCTTGGGGTCCCGAAGTCAAAGAGGGTGAGGAGGGTCGAGGAGCTCATTAATATAGTTGGATTAAGGGAGAGGAGGAACCACAAGCCAGGAGAGCTTAGCGGAGGTGAACAGCAGAGGGTAGCCATCGCGGCAGCCCTAGCAAATGATCCACCCCTCATCCTAGCCGACGAGCCCACCGGGGAGCTGGACACGGCAACGGCTAGATTGGTGGTGGATTACCTGTCTAGGGCGAATAGAGAACTCGGGAAGACCGTGATAATGGTTACCCATGACCCGGCCGTGGCCAGGGCGGCTGGTAGGATCCTAAGGATCCAAGATGGCATCATAAGGGCAGATCTAGAACCCCTATGGCCAGAGTTGGCAACCACCACATATGCGGACATACTTAGGATGAGGATAGATGAGGTCGAGAGGCAGCTCGTCGAATTAGAAGATGAATTAAGGCGGGGAGAATTAACAGGAGAACAATATGTAGAGAGGCAAATGGCTCTGAAGAGAGCTCTATCCGTATTTAAGGAGGAGCTGCATAGATTCGGGATGGTTCATTAATGAAAACAGGCCCAAAACAAGCTTAGAATGGCCCAACTAGTTAAGTCCTCGTGCATCGAAAATTGAGAAAATTATGATATAATAAAATGAAGTTTTTCTTAATTGTTTAGAATTAAGATATATTTAAAGAAAGAGGGCGGGTCTTTACTAAATTCATTTTGTTGTAATAGTGTATAGACACCCTAGACCTCTTAGAGCATTATCGATCTTCCCTATAAGATCCATTAACTGATCCATCTTCGGCTTGCCGCTCCATTCAAAGAAGAAGTCGTAATCGCCCAGCAATTCGTGGGCGTCGCTGATAAGCCTCACCGGCTCGTAGCACTCGACATAGGTCTGCTTAAGCCCTTCAATATACCTTTGCCACTCGAAGGTGTCTTGCCTGGGCCCGGGATATGGGATGCACCGATTGCTGAATTTGAGCTCCACGGATTTCGACATCTCCACAGCCACGGACTCCAGGGCCTTTATCGCCCTCAGCACCGGAGGACCATAAATCTTGATATAGCTCCTTGACATCTCAACTAGACTGTTGCTTATCATGAAATAAAGCTTTTGTCGAATTCATTGATGCCTCATCTGAACCATCATTCAGTAGGCTTTTTATCCTCCTCTCCGGCTTTCCCAGGTCCAGCCTCAGATTCAGCCAGCCTGCGCATCCTCATCCTATAGTGTTGATACCGATCATCCATCGAGAACTTCGCGGGATGTGGAATCTTCAACGGTCCTCCACATACCGGACATCTTTCTTGATTTAGGGTATACCTGTTGCAAAGTGTGCATTTTCTGAGGAGCCAGACCAGGGAACCCCCTCCTGCCTATCCCCTGGTGAAGGAGATCCTTCTCTCGTTCCCGACCCAGTTGGAGGTTGCGAAATCGACTATCTTCTCAAGGATTGCCTCGGCCTTCTTATAATCTTCGGCCTTGACCTCGACCTTGTACCTCGGCGCCCCCTGGGCATATATTAGAACCTCTGCTTCCTCACCAGCCATCTTCTTAGCCTCGAGCAATAGGGACTTTATCTCCTCCACCCCTCTCGGACCCATGGAGACTACCTCGAATGTACCTGAGATCGTGACGTATCTGGCTGGGATCTTCTCCGAGGCTATCTTTGCTAGCACGTCAGAGATATCCGGTGGTACCCCAGCGTCAAGGAGGGCTTGGATCCCCCTCTTCGAGGCCTCCTCCAGCCCTTGGTAGAGGCTCCCATACATCTCAACAATCTTGGAGACGGCCTTTTCTAGCTCCTCCTCCCCGATTTTAAGGATCCCTTCAGCGCTCTTAATCAGCATCTCGGCCTTCCTAGCCTTCTTCCACTCCTCCATCTTCTTTCTTCGCTCATCCTTGGTGACTCTCCTCAAGGAGAGATCTATATGGCCCTTCGCTGGGTCAACCCTCAACACCTGTAGGACGACCTTCTGCCCCTCCCTTACGTGGCTCCTGATGTTCTTAACCCATGTTGAGGAGATCTCCGAGATGTGTAGGAAGCCCTCTTTCCCCCCGTACTCGTCGAGGGAGACATAGGCCCCGAAGGGCTCTATCCTCTTGACTGTGGCCACGACGAGATCCTCTAGGGTGGGAAACTCAGGCCTCCTCATGATCCTCCCCCTCATCCGAGAACCGCCACTATCGAGCCCCTTATCCTGGCCTTTCCACCGGTCGGTTCAGCTATGACCTCCCCGCAGGTTCTGCATCTGACCGTATGGGTTGCATGGCTGAAGACCACCTGCTCCCCATCGCACTTCTCGCACCTAACCCTGAGGAACCTTGAAGAGGGGCGGGGTATGAGGCTCTCCCAGTCGGACATCCTATTCGACCTCCACCTTCTTCAGCCTAACCCCTTCCCTATGCGTGGTGTACCCGCATTTTCTGCACTCAAGCTTCAGGGTCTGCTTTTTTGTCACCTTCGCCTGATTATGCTGTATCGGATACTTCTGCCCACCATAGCCCTTCTTCCTCTCGGCCTGCCTCCTCTCACCCCACCTGGCTCCTCTCCTCTTTCCCGCCTTGTAGATCGACACTGAGAACTCCATATGAGTTTTGCACCTAGGGCAGTAGGTGGTTATGGACTTCGGCACCTTCATTCCGAGACCTCCACCTCCTTAGCTACTCCTCTCCTTATTAGGCTTTCAGCGTTCTCGAGAGGTATCGAGGCCACGTCCTCGGGCTTGAAGGGGCCGTAGGTCTTCATATCGACCCCCATTATGGCCGGGATAGCCTGGAGGAACCTCACCACCTTGTAATCACCCTTCGCCGTCTGCTTGGCCTCGATACGGGGTGGACGACCCAATAGGATGCTTTTAAGCCTTTCCACATGCTCGCTGAGGATCCTCCTCAGCTCGGAGTGGAAGAGCTTCTCCTCCGGCTGCAACGCTGAGGCCTCCACCTGCACCCCCTCCACCTCCATAGACACTATCTTCCTTAGCCTAGTGTTGAACAGCTCCCTGAGCATCCTCTCAGCGTACTCCCTCTCCTTCAGGGCTATTCTGCTCCTCATGGTTCCATGCTCCAGCATCCTCGTCTGCTCCCTGAGCCTGGAGACATACTCGGACATCTCCCTATAGAAGCCCTCAGGCAGCTGCTGAAGCACCTCTGCCTCCAGCTCCCTCATCCAGGCCTCAAGAAGCCTCCCGTAATATCCGGTCATCTCTCTATCCTCGCAGCCTTCCTGCATAGGAGGAATATCGCCGCGGCGAGGGGTAGGCTGGCCAGCTCCTCCTTGAAGGGGCCGTATTTCTCTCCCCCTAACCTGAACATTGGGGCCCTCCTCACATAGATGGGGACCTCTCCACCCTTGAAGGCTATGGAGCTGCTCAGGGGGTCGTAATCCTCCAGCTCCTCGACGGAGACGGGTTGGGCTATCAACCCCGTCTTCCCGTTCAAGGTGTTAGGCAATCTTATAAGGCGGTGAATGTCCGTCGTCACCACGGTGTCCACCGCAGCCGCCTGCTCCCTAACCGCCTCCTCCATAAGCCTGTTCAGGGATTCCCGGCCAAGATATTTTAGTATGCCGCTGGGTGGCCCCTCCCCCAAAACCCTGAGGATCTCATCTCTAGAATCTATGATGCTTCTCATCCTCTTCCCCTTACTCCTCACCATTTCCAAAAGCCTGGGTGGAGGTTTAGCAAGGTAGTCGTATAGGGCTTTGGATGCTCTTCCCCTCCATCCAAGTCCGTGGAGGGGGGATGATCCCTTTACACCGGGCCTGAACCCAAGTAGCTCGATCCTCATCCCAGTGCCCGTGACGTAGTCTACTATCTCTCTCCTAGCCCTCTGGTCCAAGCCCCTTATCCAAGGAGCTGTTATGTGGATGTGGTATCCCCTGTTCCCGGTGAAGTTCACCTTGAGATACTCTAGGGGGATCCCAAAATCCTGGATTAGGATGTCCAGAAGCTTCTGGGCCTCTCCCTTGGCCTTATCTAGGCATATGTCGCATATCCAGGTCTCCTCCTCTAGGTTTGTACCACCGCATTTAGGACACCTCTCAGGGGCTCTTCCCATCCCCTCAGCTCCGCATAGGTTACACCTCCAGGCATCGTGGTTCATCCTGCAGGGCGTCTCCATATGATCAGCGTCTATATCGAATACCATATCAGCTCCGATCCAGCCCTTCGACTCCATATCCGACCTTGGCTCGCGGTAATATGCCGATGAGTAGTAGATATGGGCTGGGGCCTTCTCCATTATGAATGCGTGGAGCTGAGAGGGGTCGCTGAAGGAGGTATGGCGTATCATCACCCCTCCATCGAAGGGCAAGAAGCCGAACTCCCTCCTCTCCATCTCGAGGGGGGGATCCACCTTGCCCACGCCCACCTTATAGTAACGCCTGAACTGTTCCTCCAAAAATGATGCGCTGCCCCAATCCTCCGCCATCTAATCCTAACCTATATTCCAACAAATAGACCTTTAAGGATCTCCTCTAAGAGGTGGTCTTATCCTAGTGGGATGAGGTGATAGGATACCTCTCAGAAGAGGGTTAACGGCCATGTTTGCCGGTTAAATCATCATGATCCCGC
>JAGTQJ010000098.1:0-4640 GCA_018396515.1 Candidatus Bathyarchaeota archaeon
AACACCCCTACCTCCATCGTGTTCTCCCTAATGGCCTTCCTCTCCAATACCGGTAGGGAGGTGAATAAGGGGATTGTGGATGTTGAGGGGGATAAAGCAAGGGGGGTCAGAACACTAGCGGTCTCGAGGGGACCTAGGAGGGCTGCTCAAGTGGCCTCCGCCTTCTACCTCTCCTCAGTGGCAATCTCCATACTGCCCAAGCTCTTTGGATTGGTCTCCTCCCTATATGACCTCCCAGTGGTAGTAGCTGATGGAGGGTTTATCTACTCCTCTTACTCCCTTCTGAGAGACCCTAGCAGGGAGAACAGTAGAAGGGTCAAAAACCTAGTCCTATTATGGATGTCCGTAGGGATGTTTGGATTCTTCGCCGGGAGCATGAATTGAGAGTCACCTGGAGGAGAGGGCGACCCTCTCAAGCTCCAGCCTCCTCTTTATGGCGAAGTTGTTTGGGTCCCCGTTCGCAGCCCCTATAATCTGTTCCGCTAGGACTTCATCGAGGGTTTTTCTGTTGCTGAAGGCTGCGGACTTCGCTCCCTGGACTATGTACCTGAGGGCAAGATCGATCCTTCTCTGGGGGGATATATCGACTGCCAGCCTATATACTACGCCACCATAGCTTATCCTCGTGGTATCCTCATTCGGAGCGGCGTTCTCTATCGCCCTCACGAGAACCTCTATGGGGTTCCGCCCCGTCTTGAGATGGATTATCTTGAACGCGTTTTTAACGATGTTTGTGGTTCTGGCCTTCTCTCCCCCGCTGCTCCCAGGGCGCATTAGGTTATTTATAAGCCTCTCCACGATGTTCATCTCAGACTTTTTGAATCTCCGAGCCTCATGCCTACCGCCTGAGTGTGGTAACCACATGGGGTTAAGGCTGAGATACCTCTGAAGCCCCACATCCCTTACCTTCACCTCCTCGAAGCTCCACTCCCCGAATAGCTTTGGAGACTGGGTTTTCTGGGCCTCTCCACTCATCATCTCTTCCCCTTAAACCGTTGATGAGCAAGAGAGGAAGCCCAAATAAAAGGATTTCACCATCTTCCAATCACTTTGTGGAGTCAAGTCATCTCATGGGCTTCTTCACTTTACCTATGACGAGCAGATTGAGAGGGACGTTATTCACCTTGGTCACCTTGTATCTAACCCCCGGTATATCGCCCATTGAGCGGGCCCTGGGCCCGCCGATGCCCTCCACCACGACCTCATCGTGCTCGTCTACGTAGTTTAGGGCCCCATCTCCGGGGAGAAATGCGGTCAAGAGGCGGCCGTTTTTTATCAGCTGAACCCTGACGCACTTCCTGATAGCCGAGTTGGGCTGTTTGGACTCGACGCCCACCTTCTGGAGGACGATGCCCCTGGCCATTGGAGCCCCCTCCAGCAGATCCTCCTTCTTCTCCCTTCTGCGTTTAAGCCTCCTCACATAGTCTCGGCTCTTAAGGCGCATCTTCTTCCTTATCTCTGCAAGCCTCCTACCCGCATAGAGACCGTTCGGCATCTTGACCGCCCAGAATTGTTACAATCAACTGTTTAAATGTTACGTGTCCAATTTGGCCGCGGGCCATTTAAAAGCAACATTCAGGACCATTCTTTAGGAACCCCTTTATCCCTTCCATTTTGGACTCGATGAGACTTTATTTAAACGGTCATATAGAATCGCGATGAAGCCCTAAACGCTTATAAGAAGGGTTTAGAGGTTGGGGGGTTAAACCCGCCTAGAAAGAGTTATCTTTTTTAAGGGGCTTCTTAGTCTCTGTGTTTAGGAGGTTTGGAGAATGAGTGGTAAGGAGAAGCCCCACCTTAACCTGATCATCATCGGACACGTAGATCACGGGAAGAGCACCTCGATAGGGCACCTATTCTACGAGACGGGGGCCATAAGCCAGAAGGTCATAGAGCAGTATGAGGCCGAGGCCAAAGCTATGGGGAAGGAGTCCTTCAAGTACGCGTGGGTTCTAGATAGGCTTAAGGAGGAGAGGGAGAGGGGGCTCACCATAGACCTGGCCTTCTATAAGCTTGAGTCTCCTAAGTACTTCTTCACTGTGATAGATGCCCCGGGGCACAGGGACTTCGTCAAGAACATGGTGACAGGAGCAAGCCAGGCTGATGCAGCCATCTTGTTCGTATCCGCCAAAAGGGGGGAGTACGAGGCTGGGATAAACCCCGGAGGCCAGACTAGGGAGCACGCCTTCCTGGCTAAGACCTTGGGTGTCGATCAGATCGTGGTTGCCATAAACAAGATGGATGACCAGACGGTAAACTGGAGCAAGCAGAGGTATGATGAGGTCAAGGACGGCGTTTCTAGGCTTCTTAGAATGGTCGGATACGACGTCAGCAAGATCCACTTCGTTCCCATCTCGGGGTGGACTGGGGACAACCTCGTGAAGCCAAGCCCGAACATGCCTTGGTACAAAGGGCCGACGCTCTTCGAGGCTTTGGATACCCTACAGGTTCCAGAGAAGCCTATCGACAAACCCCTCAGGATACCCGTCCAGGAGGTATATTCAATTAGAGGTGTAGGAACAGTGCCTGTGGGACGCGTGGAGACGGGAGTTCTGAAGGTTGACAAGACCGTGGTGTTCATGCCAGCGAATGTCCAGGGAGAGGTCAAATCCATAGAGACCCATTATGTCAGGATACCTGAGGCCGTGCCCGGAGACAACATCGGATTCAACGTGAAGGGGATAACGAGGGACCAGATAGACAGAGGGGATGTGGCAGGCTATCCAGATAACCCCCCGAGAGTGTGTAAGAAGTCCTTCAAGGGGAGGATCTTCATAATCTACCACCCAACAGCTATAGCGCAGGGTTACACCCCGGTGCTCCACATACACACGGCACAGGTGGCTGTAAGATTCGCGGAGCTCTTGGAGAAGCTTGACCCTAGGACGGGACAGGTGGTAGAGAAGAACCCAGCCTATCTAAGGACTGGGGATGCTGCGATCGTGAGGTTCGAGCCCCTTCGCCCGGTTGCTATGGAGGTCTTCAAGGACTTCCCACAGTTAGGGAGATTCGCCATAAGGGACATGGGAACTACTGTTGGGGCGGGGATTGTCCTAGAGATAGAGGAGTAGGGTTCCCTCGGGATCGGCGGAAGGCTTAAATCAAAGCCTTCCCCCAGACGGGGGAGGGTGGCGATATGGCTAGGATGGCAAGGATAAAACTGACGAGCACCGACAAGGATAAGCTCGAGGCTGTCTGCAGCGAGATTAAGGGAATAGCGGAGAAGATAGGGGTTAAAATGGTTGGGCCGGTTCCCCTACCCACTAAGAGGCTTGTGGTCCCGGTCCGGAGAACACCCTGCGGAGATGGGAGCAAGACCTGGGATAAGTATGAGATGAGAATACATAAGAGGTTCATTGAGATAGACGCAAGGGAGCGCGTGATGAGAAGTATAATGAGGATAAGGGTGCCTAACGAAGTGTACGTAGAAATGGAGATAAGATAATCGCAGGTATGTTAATTAAATAATTTACTGTATATCTCATAAAACACTTCTGTTTTAAACTTTGGTAAAAATTTTTCATTTATTATAATATTTTTTAAGCTAATTTTTCATGTTTTAATCAAGAATTAAATTTTATGATAAAATAAATCTAGTTTATTATTATATTTTCAAGGTTGAAGTATCGCTTGGCCATTAATCTTATCCTCTTAATGTTCTGACCGTTTTTCCCTATGGCTATACCCTTATCCTTCGTCTCTACGTTAACCATGGCGATCTTTCCTCCATTAACTTTATCAATAAGCCTCAGATCCTTAACTCTAGCTGGCTTCAACGCGTTCCTTATGAACTTCTCGGGGTTTTCTATATACTCGAAGACTTCTACATTCTTGTTTATAAGCTTCCTGAAACGTCTGATCTTTTCTCCTCCTCTTCCTACAACTAGGCCTATATCACCCTTCTTCACGGCGAATATGACGGTGTCAGCCTCCTCGTCTATTATGCAGTCTAGAACGGTAGCTCCAGTCATGTTCTCGAGGAGGGCGATATATTTCATCTCGTTCTCCGTTATCCTTATGTTGCTAAGCATCAGCCGCCTTCACCATGCTTAATATTCTTGAGTCGCCGGGTTCATTTATAACTATTGCTGATACCGGGAAGGGTTTGCCGCAGAGGGCGCCTAGGTCTATGCTCGTCCTCGTATGCCTTATAACAGGAATCCCGGATATGGCCCCAAACTCTGTTAATCTCTCAGCTATATCAGCCGGGCAGTTTGAGGATAATATTAACATCTTGGCTCTACCCCGGCGGATCTCTCTAAGAGCCATCTTCGAACCCAGATATACCTTTCCTGTGGATATGGCCATCCTTAGTTCCTGGTCACTTACGCTCATTATGCCCCCCTCCCATGGTCATGAAGAGCTCCACGCTCCCGGTTCCTATGGGCATGGACTGCCCGACGATGATATTCTCCACAACCCCTTTCAGGGGGTCTCTCTCGCCCTTGACGGCAGCGTTGACTAGGTGTTGGACTGTGAGCTCGAAGGCGGCCCTCGCGAGGACGCTGCTCTTCTCTCCGCTTATCCCGTGCCTACCTATCTGCTGGACCTCTCCTGAGTTGGTCATTATATCGGCTACGAGCATCACATGCCTTATATCCACGTCAAGACCCTGCTCCTCTAGGACATTATGAGCCTCC
>JAGTQJ010000098.1:4712-5886 GCA_018396515.1 Candidatus Bathyarchaeota archaeon
CTCAGGGGGTCTACCCCCTCGATGTTTAAGACGTCCTTGAGGCTGGAGCCGTCGGTTCTTATAACCCATTCATCCCCCTCCAATATGGTTAGAGCCCTCTTTATCTGGGGAATCCCCTTTACCGGCTTCTCCATCAGTCTCTCTGGGTCTGGAGCCTTCTTTGAGAGCTTGACACTGTATGTGTATTCATCCAGTTTTTCGGCCTTTCCCAGCTCCCTCTCCATCCTACGAAGGGCTGCCTCCAACTCCATTTGGTTGACCCCAAGATCCTCCATCTTCGAGGGATCGAAGGTTATCTCCATGACATCCCTCTTCACATCGATGTTTAGGCTTCTGATGATGTCACCCATGACCGTGTAGGCTAACCTCTGAGCCACCTCTCTTGCCTTCTCAGGGTTCTTCCTATGCCTTTCATCGAGATAAATGGTCATAACTGGGGTGGAGGGAACCCTTCTTGCATCGACAAGCTCTATAAGCCTCGGCAGGCCGAGGGTTACGTTGAGCTCTGCTACGCCTGCGTAGTGGAAGGTTCGGAGGGTCATCTGGGTTCCGGGCTCACCTATGGACTGGGCGGCTACGGTTCCGACGGCCTCCCCCGCCTCCACCAGGCTGAAGTCATAGCTTCTTAGCGCCGTATTAAGGACCTCCTCCACCCCCTCCCTGCTCAGGCCGGAGGCCGGTAATCTCCTCCTCAGGTCCTCTATGAGGCTCGGGGTCAGCCTCCCTTCAACATCCTTCAGCCTGGCCTCGATGTAATCCTTAGAGGCGGGCTCTCCTCCCTCCATGGATATCTTTACCCTCTCTATGAGCTGCTCTATGTTAACAGCCTTTCCGTGGTCGCTCTTAGCTGGGTCTACTCCGTCCTCGCCATACCTGAACTCTATTATGTTACCAAGGGAGTCCCTGACGGTTCCATCGTACTCGACCCTTAGGTGTTCGAGGGCGTTTATTAGGCGGCGCTGCATATAACCGCTCTGCTGGGTTCTAACGGCGGTGTCGACCAGCCCTTCCCTCCCCCCCATGGCGTGGAAGAAGAACTCGATGGGGTTGAGCCCATCCCTGTAACAGCTGTATATGAAGCCCCTTGCATGGGGTGATGGATCTCCCTTCCTGAAGTGGGGCAGGGTCCTGTTCGCGTAGCCCCTCATTATCCTCTTACCCCTTATCGCCTGCT
>JAGTQJ010000100.1 GCA_018396515.1 Candidatus Bathyarchaeota archaeon
AACGGCTTCATTGGGAAGTTCGTCAGGTATAAGGGGCTTGAAGCTCATGCGGGGGCAGAGCCTCACAGGGGCGTGAATGCGTTGAACGCGGCTCTCCTCGGGCTCATGGGGATCCACGCCCAGAGGGAGACCTTCAGGGATGAGGACTCGATAAGGGTTCACCCCATCATAACAAAGGGTGGGGAGATAGTGAACAACGTCCCCGCAGATGTCAGGATAGAGGCATATGTGAGGGGAAGAACAGTCGAAGCTATAATGGATGCGAACATAAAGGTTAACAGAGCCCTTAGGGCGGGGGCATCCGCAGTTGGAGCAACCGTCGAGATCAACGACATACCGGGTTACATGCCCTACGCCCAAGAGCCGAGCCTCGTGGAGCTGATGAAGAAGAACGGAGAACTCGTTGTCGGAGGAGAATGGGTGATGACTAGGGGGCACAGCACGGGATCCACAGACCTAGGAGATGTCTCCTGTGTTATGCCCACAGCCTCACTGGGTATGGGAGGCGTAGAGGGAGCCAGTCACAGCAGAAACTTCAAGGTAATCGATAAGGAGCTATTATATGTTATCCCAGCAAAGGTCTTAGCACTGACATGCATAGATCTCCTATATGATGATGCGAGAGAGGCGAAGAGGATAATAGATTCCTTTAAGCCCAAGATACCTAAAAATAACTACACACAGTTCATGATTCAACTATTCAGCTAGGGATCACCCTCCATTCTATTTTTTTTAAATCCAATGATCTTAAATATTTGTGGCAATAGTCGGAATAGTGTATGTTAGGTAAGGTAACTCCTCCCGAGGAGTTTTTCGGGTTCAAATTAGGTAGCGACGGAAAGATAGCCCGCTGGGACAAGATTGTCGAATATTTCAGGCTGCTTGAGAGACAGAGTGATGAGATAAAGGTGATCGATATGGGGCCCTCAACGGAGGGCAACCCATTCCTACTTGTTATAATATCCTCCGCTAAAAACCTAATGAACCTTGAGAGGTTCAGGGAGATAAATCTCAGGCTCAGCGATCCCAGGGGCCTCTCTGGGGAGGAGGCTGAAAGGCTGATCAATGAGGGTAGGGCGATAATCTGCCAGTCTATGAGCCTCCACGCCACGGAGATAGGCGGAACCCAGATGGCCCCAGAACTCGCCTATGACCTGTTAACCAGGATGGATGAGGAGGCTGTCAGGATCAGGGAGAACGTGATCTTCCTAATGGTTCCATGCTTCAACCCCGATGGTCAGATAATGGTCACGAACTGGTATTATAAGTGGTTTGGAACCGAGTATGAGGGATGCGACCTCCCATGGCTATACCACAAGTATGTCGGCCACGACAACAACCGGGACGCCTTCATGACCAACATGGTCGAGTCAAGGTACATGGCCCAGATACTATTCAGGGATTGGATCCCCCAGGCATATCAGGATCACCACCACATGGGCAGCTATGGTGCTAGGCTCTATGTGGCCCCATACTGTGAGCCGATCCACCCCCACGCGGATCCGTTGATCTGGAGGGAGCACAGTTGGTTTGGGGCTCACATGGCCCTGAAGCTTGAGGAGGCGGGAAAATCGGGAATAATAAATGGGGCCCAGTTCCTCGGATGGGGGCACTTGGGGTTCCACTGGATCGGTAACTATCACAACATAGCCAGCATGCTCACGGAGTCGGCTAGCGCCAAGCTGGCCACACCGATCTACATACACCCAAGCCAACTGAAGGGAGATGGCCGAGGCCCGATTAGGGGATTCCCCCACTACAAGCCCCAGACGAACTTTCCAAACCCCTGGCCTGGGGGGTGGTGGAGGCTAAGGGACATAGTTGAGCAGCAGAAGATAGCCTCATGGGCCCTGCTGGACCTCGCCGCTAGGCATAGGGAGACTGTTCTCAGAAATGCATACCTAAAGGCGAAGAGGCAGGTGGAGAGGGGGATCAAGGGGGGACCCTACGCCTATATCGTACCCGTCGACCAGCACGATCCCCTCACGGCCGAGAAGCTCATAGAGAAGCTGCTCATCCAAGGCGTGGAGATCAAGAGGGCCAAGGAGGACTTCATCGCCGAAGGCAGACTCTATGGAAGGGGCTCCTACATAATAACCCTAGACCAGCCGAAGATGGGTTTGATCAGAACCCTCCTAGGTAGAACCCTATACCCAGATGACGCCTGGACCAGGGAGGCTGACGGCTCCCCAAGCAGGCCTCAAGACACCGCCTCAGACACAATGGCCGAGTACATGGGCGTAAGGGTGGATGAGATCCAGGAACCCTTCAAGGCGGTGGTCGAGCAGGTTAAGGGGCATGAGAGGGCTAAGGGCAGGATCCTTGGGGAGTCGAATATAGGTTATGTATTTGATCCGAGGCTGAACGACAGCTTCAAGGCCTTAAACCTCCTCCTAGATAGGGGATTGAGGATCGAGAGGTTCGATGAGGCATTAGGCCTCGATGGGCTCAGCCTTCCACCTGGGGCCTTCATGGTAAATGGAGATACCACCGCCCTGAAGGAGGCCGCCAACATAACCGGAGTGGACTTCATGGCCTTGAGGGATGAGCCGAGGGGGAGGAGGCATGAGGTTAAAAGGCTAAGAGTCGGCCTCTATCAGAGGTACTGGGGGGGAAACATGGATGAAGGCTGGACGAGGTGGCTACTCGAACAGTTCTGTTTCCCCTACAAGGGCCTTAAGGACGAGGAGGTTAGGAAAGGGCAGCTAAACGATGTTTATGACGCCATTATAATCCCAGATGATGCAACACCCTTCATAACTGGGATTGGAGTGGAGGAGTGGATGAGGGAGCATAGGCCCGACTGGCCTCAGCCCTTCTACCCCCCAGAGTACAGAGGCGGAATAGGCGAGGAGGGAGTCAAAGCCCTTAATGACTTTGTGGAGAACGGGGGAGCCCTCATAACCCTCGGGGGAGCCTGCGACTTCGCCATAGAGAGGCTCGGATTGAATGTAAGGAATCCACTGAGGGGGCTGAAGCCAAAGGAGTTCTTCTGCCCAGGGTCAACTCTAAAGGCATATGTGGACAATTCTCATCCACTGGGCTATGGGATGCCAGAAAAAACCCTAGTATTCTTCTGGAATAACCCCGCCTTCGAGATAACCCCATCGAGGATGAACGAGCTGGTTGAGGTGGTGGTCCGGTATCCTGAGAGGGACATCCTCCAGAGCGGATGGCTGATAGGGGAAGAGAGGATATCAAAGAGGATCGGGATGCTGGTGGCGAGGAAGGGTAAGGGTAGAGTAGTCCTCATAGGCTTCAGGCCTCAGCACAGGTGCCAGACCCATGGAACCTTCAAACTACTCTTCAACGCCCTGATATCCTGAGTCATCCCTTCAAATTCATATTCTGATTAATTAAGGAAAATATAGAGGCCTCGTGTTTAAAGATAGATAGCGGTCCATGATCTATAGATGCTTTGGGTGGTTCAAAAAGAGAAAACCCCAGCCGAAATCGGATCCGGAGAGAGTGAAGAGCAAACCCAAGCCCCTATATAGAACCAGATATCGGTGGTGGAAGCCCCTAGACATAGATGAGTTCGCGTCTAATCTGGGAGACGCTTTCCAAGTATCCTTCAGGCCAAACCTGGTTGCTGAGGATAAGATCGAGATATTCAGTCAAGACCGGAGGGAGATAAGAGTCTGTGCAGACACATTATCCGCCCTCCTCTCACCATACAGAGCTGTCTTATACCAGAAAGAACCAGCGAGGCTCACCGAGAAGGATCGGAAACTATTGGAGATCGTGATGGAGGCATATCCAAGGGGACACTATACACCCTTCCTATAAACTGAAAAACATCTCCACCCCCTCATCTAGCAGCTGGAGAAGCGACTCTCCATCTGTTTAACGGCTTGGATGAAGTTTTATCCTCTCCAACAAGGCGAAATTATAGAATGATTTATCAACCCCTTCCAGCAATCCTTATCGATATGTCCTGGAAGGAGCCCATATTCATAGCAGAGGTCGTATCGATCAAGGGGAGCTGCAGCGCAGGCCATAAGGTCGGAGATGTTTTCGAGATAAACACGCACAAGACCGGCGGGATCTGTGGATGGTGCTATCATGACCTCTTCCCGACCCTGATGACCCTAGCCATGGGCGGAGTCATACCCTGGAGGCAGAAGCAAGACGAGTTCACCTACGAGTGCCCAGATAGGCACAACCTAGTCACATTCAAGATAACCGTAAAGAGGTGAATCCACCCCCCTTTTTATGCCGGGGTCCCCCTTAGATGCTGCGTGGGGTTCTGGAGAGGCGTGGGGATGTAAGGGAATGGTGTTGCGTCAGCTCAGGTCTAACCTATACTTCCTCAGAGGGAACATCCTCATCCTCATGATCTGTAGGGTCCTCTGGAGCTGGTCGACAAGCATTGTCTACCCCTTCCTCAGCCTTTACATCCTAGCCCTAGGAGGCACGCCGACGGAGATAGGGCTGATAAACTCATTGGGCCTAATAGCTGGGATGTTCCTATACCCCGTGGGGGGATACATTGCGGATAGGAGGGGGAGGGTGAAGCTCATAGGCTACTCCACATACCTATACTCCCTCTCCCACCTACTATTCGTCCTAGCGGTGAACTGGCAGACAGTCGCCATAGGCCAGTTCCTAAGTCAACTGCTTCTCTTCTACATGCCCGCCATGACAGCCCTAGAGGCGGACTCCCTACCCCCAGAGGTCAGAGGAAGGGGGTTCGCCCTGATGATGGCGATACCGGGCGCGATCCGCGTCATAGCCCCGTATATGGGTGGGTTGATCATAACCGCCTACGGAGGAGGAGACGAGGGTATGATCCAGGCGATCCGACTATGCTGGACGATAGCCTTCGCCACGGGGATCCTCGTGGCGACCATCAGGCTCAGATACCTGGGGAGACGCTCGAGGAGAATAAGGAGATCAAACCATCCAGCACGGGTATCCCATCGACCCTTAAGGAGTCCTACAGGGGCATAATCGAGTCGATAAGGTGGATGGATAGGCCCCTGAGGATGATCCTCCTCATCGAGATGGTCAGCTCTTTCTTCGTCGCCATGGTTGCACCCTTCTGGGTGGTCTACGCGAAGATGGCTCTGGGCCTCACACCATATGATTGGGGGGCAGCCATGCTCACCTCAGGCCTCGTAGGCATCCTCACAGCCTTCCCGATGGGCCTCCTCGTGGATAGGCTCCGCCCCAAAAAGATGATCCTCTTTGGCCTATCCATCTCCTCCATATGCATCCTCCTCTACCCATTCTCAGGAGGCACTTGGGGGGTCTTCTCCATCCTCTCCCTCCTCTCCCTCTCAAACAGCATGATGATGCCTGCCTTCTCAACCCTCATCGCCAACAAGATACCCCGGAGCAGGAGGGGGAGGCTCTTCTCCATATTGGGGGAGAGGGGGATCCAGATAAGCTTTGGAAACTTTTGGGGAGGGGGCTTCCTCCTGTTCCCCCCCGCGGCCACTGGTGCACTCCTAGGAGGCCACATATACGAGTTGAACCCGACATACCCCTGGATAATCTTCTCAGCCGCCATGGCCCTCAGCCTACTGCTAACCCACATATTCATAAAAGAACCCAGGGAGACCTATTATTAAGAGCGAAGAAGATCCTTTATAAAGGAATTAAAGCCTGAACATCTTATAAAAATTGATCTCGAAAACGATCTCGAAAAATTCTTGTCCTAGTCTCCTTAACCTGTTATATGTTTAACAGAATACAAGCATGATGACATATTCCATTTTGATAAATCATTCTAGATATAAATAAGCGGATGCTCAGGCGAATATCTCTATCTCTTAACATTTATTTGCCCTTC
>JAGTQJ010000093.1 GCA_018396515.1 Candidatus Bathyarchaeota archaeon
GAGCCCCCTATACCTCTCATCGCCCCTCTTTTTGTAGAGCCCTAGAAAATTGCAGACTGCGAAGGCATCGGTCCAGAGGTACCTCTTCGGCCTCCCACCCCCCAGAATTCCTGTCTGGTATGCGAAGTCTGTCATGAGCTCCTCGGCCATGCTCAGGGGGTCGGGTCCCATCCACGCCCACAGATCAATCCAGCTTAAAGCACTTAACCCTTTCCCGATCATAATTAACTGCATATTGCGAGATTTTTGAGCTCATCTCTATCTGAATTATGATTTTTGATGGGGATGGGCTCCCCTAGAAATGTAAATAAGTTTATTTTTGTTGAGGTATGTAGGCTTATGGTTTGAGGGTTATAGCTGATCTACATATACATAGCAGGTATAGCCGGGCTACGAGTGCAAGCATGAACATCCCTGAGATAGCCCGTTTCGCCAGGATTAAGGGATTGTCCCTTGTTGGGACGGGTGATTTCACCCATCCGAGGTGGCTTCGTGAGATTAAGGAGAGGCTCAACTACTCCCCTGAGATGGGGCTGTATAGGCCCGTAGACCCATCCCTCTCCGGTGTCTATTTCATGGTTACCGGGGAGGTCTCGACGGTCTTCACCTTGGAGGGTGGGGGGAAGAAGGTTCACCATGTGATATTGACTCCGAGCATAGAGGTTGCTGAGCAGTTGAATGATAGGCTCTCCAGGTATGGGGATCTCGAGGCCGATGGTAGGCCGACCCTGGATATCTCGGCGGCGCATCTCGTCGAGGAGGTTATGGAGACCTCGAGGGATAATATGGTCTTCCCAGCCCATGCCTGGACCCCATGGTTCAGCGTCTTCGGGGCCTTCAGCGGCTTCGACAGGATGGAGGACTGCTATGAGGATATGACTAGATATGTGTATGCCCTTGAGACGGGTTTATCCTCGGATCCGAGGATGAATTGGCGTCTGAGCTCCCTCGACAGGTTCGCCTTGCTCTCTAACAGCGACTCTCACTCTAGCTGGCCCTGGAGGCTCGGGAGGGAGGCGAACGTGTTCGAGCTTGAACAGTTATCCTACTGGCGGTTGCTCGACTCGATTAAAAAAAGGGATCCAAATACTCTGAGGTTCACCATTGAGACCGACCCGGCATATGGGAAGTATCATTGGTCTGGGCACAGGAACTGCGGGGTCTCCCTCCCGCCTGAGGAGGCCATAAGGCTTGGGGATAGGTGCCCGGTCTGCCATAGGAGGATGACGAAGGGTGTTGAGCAGCGTGTTGAGGAGCTCGCGGATCGACCGCCCGGCTTCAGGCCCCCCGGCTCACCCGGCTACATACACCTCCTCCCCCTCTCCGAGGTCATCTCAGCCGTCATAGGCGCGGGTTCACCGAGCTCGGGGAGGGTCTGGAGCATCTACAACACCCTCATCTCACACTTCGGGAATGAGTATTCGGTTTTGATAGATGCCGGGTTCGATGAGCTTGTGAGGGTGGTTGACCCCGCCGTGGCCGAGGCCATAATACGCGTCAGGGAGGGGAGGGTCAGGGTTATCCCAGGATATGACGGCGTCTACGGGCAGATCATAATCTTCCCGGAGAGGGGTGAAGGTGTAGCCAGAGAGGCTGGGGCGGGTGGAGAGGTGGAGGAGGCTGAGAGGACCAAGGGTGAGAGGGATAATGGGGGAGCCAGGCAGAGGTCTTTAAAGGAATTCCTCTGATCTGCAATGGAGAGTTCAGCCCCCATGCGGCGCCTCCCTTCGGCTTCCCTCCCCACCACGGCCTCAGCCCGATCTCCACACCTTATCAAGGTTATGCGTAGAATGCATCGATGTTAACCTTTTGGCGCTAACTATCAGTATAGCATCCGCCACATATATAATGCTTCTCGAGTATATTTTAACCATTCACTAAGGAATTCTCCAATCCCCAAAGAGGAGCTTCCCAAATCGGGCATGAACCCTGCTATCATTTCCATCAAACTTATTTGTTACAGTTCTGTTACAAAAATTTAATAAAGTTTATTAGTTTTCTCGTTTCTGTCTATTTAGATGTCTTTATGAGGCAGTATTTGGGTGTAACAATAGACCCTGAACTTTTTGAGGAGCTGGATTCTCTCAGGTCTAGGATGAAGAGGAGTACCTTCGTGGAGTACCTCCTCAGGCTGGGCCTAAGGGAGTATAAGAGACTGAGGAGCCCGGGGAGGGCTCCTCCCCGTTCCTCCTCCTCAACTCCAGTATCGAGGCCTTAACATCTATTTCAACACCCTTCCTGGACCTAGAGGATCGATCCATCGGAGCAGCTCTCAAGTTTCATTACACACTCAGCTTTTGTAGGCCCTCCCCCGCTCTCAAGAGTTACTTATATTATTCTTTCTCATATCTAACCATAAAAGATGATCCCTATATCTCCCTATTTCTGGAGATCCTCTCTAAACCCTTAACCTTTTCAAAATCCATCTCCCTAACCCTCACCGCTTCGGGCATGAACCCTGCTATCATTTCCATCAAACTTATTTGTTACAGTTCTGTTACAAAAATTTAATAAAGTTTATTAGTTTTCTCATTTCTGTCTATTTAGATGTCTTTATGAGGCAGTATTTGGGTGTAACAATAGACCCTGAACTTTTTGAGGAGCTGGATTCTCTCAGGTCTAGGATGAAGAGGAGTACCTTCGTGGAGTACCTCCTCAGGCTGGGCCTAAGGGAGTATAAGAGACTGAGGAGCCCGGGGAGGGCTCCTCCCCGTTCCTCCTCCTCAACTCCAGTATCGAGGCCTTAACATCTATTTCAACACCCTTCCTGGACCTAGAGGATCGATCCATCGGAGCAGCTCTCAAGTTTCATTACACACTCAGCTTTTGTAGGCCCTCCCCCGCTCTCAAGAGTTACTTATATTATTCTTTCTCATATCTAACCATAAAAGATGATCCCTATATCTCCCTATTTCTGGAGATCCTCTCTAAACCCTTAACCTTTTCAAAATCCATCTCCCTGCCTCCCATCCCTCCAGCTCCGCCTCGTTTCCAAGGTGAACTCTTTATCATCCTCGTCGAGGCGCAGGGCCTAGACATGGAAACGCACCATCACTGAGATGCCTCCTCCAGAGAGCTTCTATTTGCACTTTCTCAGATGAGTCAGCTAAAGGCTTAAAATTTTTAAATCCGGTTTGTGGTGTTAAAGGGTCCAATTATGGTTGAGGTCTTCCAGCATCAGGACTAGCCCTTTATCCTCTGCTTTTTCGTGAAGTCTCTTATCTGCTGTCACCAGATTCGTCGCCAAGAGCTCCGCGAGCGTCAGATAGCTAGAATCGTATATGGAGATGGAGAGCTTCCTGGCCCTCTCCGAGATTGAGATCATTAGATCCGTTGAGGGGGGCACAAGATCGAGGTCTATCATGAAGAGGGCCTCCACATCTCTATGGAGATCCTCGTCGCTAACCTCAGGGTGGTGGGTTAGGGCATTTATGACCTCGTATATGACCAGATCTGGAGCGGTGAGGGTTAGGGAGCCCTCTACATGCCTATCCCTCAACCTTACTGCCTTCTCCGAGTCCTCCTCGGGGACGAACCATTTCACCACGACCGAGGCGTCGACCACTAGGGTCTCCGGAGCTCTCTCCAACTCCTTATCACCTCCACGGATGACCAGTCCTTCCTCTGCGTGAGCTTGGCCCTATTCCGATCCATAACCTCCGCAGCCCTCCTCAACCTATCCACATCCCTCAACCTCCCTAAGCGGCGCTGCTGAACCCAGAGCCTGAAGGCCTGGGATGCAGCCTCACCCACCCTCAACCCCGACTTCACGGCCTCACTCCTCAAGCTCCTATAGGCCTCCTCATCAACATCCTTTATGACGATCGTTGAGCCCAAAGGAGACGCCGCGAAACCTTTGGTTAACAGGTATAAAAAGTTATCCTTGTTATACTTGGTTAACAGTATCAAAAACTGGTTAGAGGATGGGGAACCCCCTGAAAGGAGCTATCTCTTATCTTCCTGGTGAAAGGCAGAATTGAAGGGGTGACGGCTGGAAGGTATTATTTCATCCCCATCAACCAAAAGAGTTGGACCACAATTCTATTGAAAATTCGGAGCTCATTTTCTGATTGCACAAATTTTCAGGTCAAACAAAGACGACCTAAAATTCATCCTTATCTCTCGACTCCTAGTTCAGGTAGTCCTCTGAGGGCCTCTTCAACAAACGATGTGGGCGCCCTACCCCCTCTATTCCGGAATGCAACTAGGTTATCACAGATCATCAGCGGTCCGCAGACCAATGCGTATAGCTTAACTATGGGTTTACCCGGAGCCCTCCAGGCTTTCAAGGTTTCAGAGAACATGATCCTCGCACCACTAAATTCATCGAGGATCTCGTCTAAGGTTGGGCCGAACGAGATCCCATCCAATGCCTCTTCCGTGATCCTCCGGACAATTATCCCTGCTTCCTCATATTCTAGAGGATTCCAAGACCCAAAAGATGATAATTGTTCCTCTACCTTATAATTTAATGGAGTTCGTATAGCTTCATGATGGTACGCGACCGCAAGTGACATCATCAATTCGAGGGATATTGCAGATTGGGATTCACCAATTTCTGAAATCAACGGCAACCTATTCAAATATCTCATTACTATGCACCCTGATAAGACCTCATGCATTATAAATTTTGGAATGTGAGGCTTACAGTAACTTTCACAGTTATATTTTCTTGGTTTATCACATTCTAAATGTAATCTATGTCGATTCCAGAGGAGGTAATTAGGATGAGCTTTTCCTATATCATGCATCCCTATTGCTAATCTCGTAGCAAATTTTACATAATCTCTGAATATATTTGAAATTCTTGTATATTGAGATAAGCGGTTGAGAAATACTTCAGACGCCCTCGACTCTATTTTCTTATAGGTCTTCATAGTACCTAAAAGATGCTTATCAAGTGGTTCTCCACACCATGCAAGCAAGGTCATGTTAATAACCCCCTCGCAGTGTAAGCATCTTTACTTACTTTTAGGGCTATAGGGTGAGAAGACCTGCTACTTCTCTTTTTTAAGAATTGATTCAATTTGTTAAGAATTGTACAATTATATGCGCCGTCTTTGAATAGATCGAAGAGCTCCATACTCTCTTCTATGTATATTCCCACATCATCTCCATTTTCGTGTATTATAATGTAACGAGCAATGCCCTTTTCAAAATCGAGATCTAAGATATCTCTCCACCGCCTTATTAACCAAGAGAAATCAACTGTTACCAATTTATCTATTATCTGCCTCCATAAATTACTAATCGTTAAATTCCTTAAAGTTTTTATATCTTCTTCTAATACTGCAAGAGATATAACTCCCGATGTTCTTAATAGACTGCACATAACCCTTGAATATTCTCTGATATATTTTGGATCTATCTGCCAATATCTATCTATCTCTGAAAGGGTTGTTGATAGTTTTTTATCCCAACATATATTCCAATCGTGATATGTGTTTTCCAAGATTGTAATGAATCCCGGAACTTTTCTATTATTTATAATGGTTCTTTCGGGCATTCTCCAGCCAACATAAAATTCTCCGCCTTGATGAGAAGAAATATCCTTTAAAACTTGTATACTTTTGGTGGTTAGATCCTTCTCGTAGACTCCATCCCCATCACCCTCTAACAGATAAGCATAGAAATTTTTAGGTTGTTCTCTTGACCTTCTTCCAACCCTACCTATTCTTTGTATCAGATTTGCCATGGGGGAGACGTCCGTGACAATGACATCAAAGTCTAGGTTGACACCAGCCTCGATAACCTGTGTAGAGATCAAAACACATTTTTTCCTACATATTCTTAACCTTGCCTCACTTAAAACCCGTTTTTTGTCCCCAAATGTCATTCTCCCATGAACAAGCAATGTATTTACATCACTTTTATCCTTAAATTGTTGATAGGTTTCTGAGGCCTTTTTCACGGTGTTACGAACTATGAGAACATTATCTCCACATGAGTGGTGATCCTCTACTATCCTTAAAATATCCGCCTCATTAATGAATCTCGTGAGCGCTTCGAGGTTCTTCCTTTCTTCGAAAAAATCTAGGTCTTTAATGCAGATCTCTCTGTAACCGTTTCCTGATCTCTCATACTCGCTTAAGCCTACCTTGATGTGGACTGCCTCGCGGTTTGGAGCGTTTGAGGCCTCTCCCACGGCCTTTATGAAGCTGCTTGGCATCGTCGCGGTTATAACTGCTATGGAAACTCCGCCTTGCGCTAATGCCCCCAGGCCCGCCCTGAAGGCTGCGAACATCCTGTTTTGGTGTTCTATGGGGTCTCTA
>JAGTQJ010000101.1:0-225 GCA_018396515.1 Candidatus Bathyarchaeota archaeon
GCTCTCGCTGAGGGGGTTATCTCCACCGCATCAAGGGTGGCCGCTGAGGAGGGGTTGGAGGAGATCACCGAGATAGTCGTTATGGTTGGGGAGCTTCAACAGGTTGATAGAGAAGCTCTCCTCTTCGCCCTCGAGCAGCAGAGGACCCCGAATATGAGGAAGGCCAAGTTCAGAATAGACCCTATTCCGGCGAGGATGAGGTGCAGGGTCTGCGGCGAGGAGTGG
>JAGTQJ010000101.1:253-3901 GCA_018396515.1 Candidatus Bathyarchaeota archaeon
ATGAGGCGGAGGTGGTCCACTTCCTGCCCGAGATTGCCCACGCGTTCATCAAATGTCCCAACTGTGGGAGCCCAGACTTCGAGGTGACAGAGGGGAGGGGCATCTGGCTGGCGTCTGTGAAGGGGGTGAGGATGGCTGGTTGACCCCCGGCTAGAGGTTATAGGCCGCCGCCTCTCCAAGGTAGATAAGATCCTCGCAATCGCAAGCGGGAAGGGAGGGGTCGGGAAGAGCGTCATATCATCAGCCCTCGCCCTGTCCCTCAGGGGGATGGGCCGTAGGGTAGGCCTCCTAGACCTAGACCTAACCAGCCCCTCAACACACCTAATCCTAGGAGTCGACGGCCTTCGACCTATAGAGGATATGGGGATCATACCACCCAGGGTTCACGGCCTGAGCTACATGTCCATAGTCCTCTTCTCCCCAGAGGAGCCTATCCCCCTCAGGGGCGTGGATATCTCAAACGCCATGGTCGAGCTCCTAGCCATTACTAGGTGGGAGGATCTCGACTACCTGATCGTTGACATGCCCCCAGGCATCGGGGACGAGGTCCTCGACACGATAAGGCTGATGGGCAGATCCTTCTTCCTCTTGGTCTCGACGCCGTCCCCCCTCGCCCTTGAGACCGTTAGAAAGCTTCTATACCTCCTCCTAGAGCTCAAAGCCCCGATAGTAGGCGTGATAGAGAACATGGCGAAAAGGCCAACAAATGAGGTTAAGAGACGCCTCGAGGAGCTTGGGGTTGCACACCTCGGCGCCATAGGATATGACCCTAGACTCGAGGAGGCCCTTGGGCATGTGGATAGGTTGATGAGAACGAGATTCATGGAGGATATCGGGAAGCTCGCCGGGAAGGTTGAAAGTAGGCTCCATAAAGGGTCATAAGAAATTGAAGCAAAATTTATTTTGAACAAAACATCTCTTATTTTAGAGGTGATAGATTGGGAAGTATAAAAAGTGATGAGCTAATTATACTTATTTCTATGATTTTCCTAATCTCTTCGATTAGCGTTGTATCAGCGAATATATACATTTTGGATGTGGACTACTTCCATGAGTTTGTAGATGAATTAAATCCTTGGGATGAATTTGGACCATATCAAGGATCTGCAGCACGAGTTTGGATCACAGACTTGATCCCTGATAATGCACATGTACAAGTTCAGATAGCGCGCTATGAGGCACCATGGCTTCCACCTTATTGGGAGGGCATATTGGGTGAGGGGCAGAACTCGGGTTGGGTCTCTCTACCCGCTCCGAATACACCGTTCCTGGTAAAGGTCTTCTATTACGACGTTGGTTGCGAATACTTGGGATATGTAGAGTGGCATTATCCATAAAAGCAATATAACACATACATTTTCTCTATGTCAAGGGGGAAGATTAATGAAGGGGATAGATATAAAGGCCATATATCTTCTACTCCCTCTTATTATAGGATCTTTTATCTTTAACGTGGCTCAATATGTCGAGCTGAAAAATATGCACCTGGAACTTAATAATGTTAAAGTTGAAAACGATCGTTTATTTGATATAGTTAAAATCCTTGAGGCAGAAAACCGAATGTTCAAAAACTACTTCGATGAAGAGATATTTAATGTCGGCTGCTCTTTAAGAAAAATGCTCACCCTTAGCTATTATAGGGCTCAGGTGGGGTATCCACCGATGGACGTGGGCCAATTGAAGACAGTCATATACGTGTTCGAGGATAACTCGACCCTGGAGCTTGTTTTACAGGTTGTGACTCACCCCGGGCTTTTCATACCTTTAACCATTCAGAAGGGCGACGCCACCCATCCAGATTACGCAACGGAGATCGATGAGAAGAATCCGGCAGTCCGCTATGCACCGATCCTTTGGTCCGAGAAAGTTAATGCATCAAAAATAGATCCAGACCGTATCTCTGTCTCCTACAGTATTCCCCTAAAGGAGAGGGGATGGTACACGATCAGTTTTACGGAGAAGATCAGGTTTCCAGGGGGGCAAAGCTTACCAGGAGTCACATGGCAAAATGGAAAGTTCACAGTTCTCCCCCTATCTCTTTCACTTGATATCCGCGTCTCAACTAAAGAAAAATACTGGACACCCTTCGCTGTGAACGAGGCTAAAACAAGATAAGTAATCAACTTAAACCATCTTTATTTCAACATCATATTTATCTAGAACATTTCGTGAATGAATGAGGATAAGAATATGGATCAATTTGAATTAAGAAGTTTCATACGAGTAAGTCGTTTAGTGGTCCTCACGATCCAATCTAGGCCCTGTAAAGCGGGAATAAGTCTACTCGGATCGGCTGGAACCTGCTCGCATTTTGATTATCGAGAGGTGTACAGAAAGGCTGGGGCCAAAATTTAAAGAAACAGGAGTAAATAGCTTCTGGCTTCTTATCCTTTAGTGCTCTACTACTTCTTCGATAGCTCCTCGATTATCTTGGCTGCTCTTATGGTGTTGAAGGCTCCGCATGTGCACTGTCTGCTCAGCCTTATGGCTGCCTCCATCGGGGTGATCCTCCCCTCCCTCACCTTCCCGAGAAGGTGCTCAACTATTCTTCTGGATATCATGTGGTGGCCGCACATGGTCGTTATGAGCCTGACATCGTCCGGTGCAACCTTATCAGTTCTACCCATGAATCCAAGAGCAAGGTTGGATGTGTGGGGGTATTCCCCAACCCCCGCCTTCCTCATGATATCCTTGACCTCCTCCGTCAGGCCGCTTATGGTCACGGATATCCCCAAGTCGGCCTCCTTCAAGGCCCTCAGGGCCTCTATAACCCTCTCCTTGTCGTCGAACACCGCTTGTACAATGGCTGCATCCGTGACGTTGTTGATGATCTCCCTTAGGGGCATTCCTCTAGCCAGGTTTCCTACCTCCATGCTCCCCATGTTGACAGGCTCGAACCTGGAGAGGATCCTCATCATCTCCCTCAGCTTCGGGGCGCATCCCCTCTTGTTGAAGCCCTTCGCCCCAGTGATAACGAAGAGGTAGTCGTTCTTCAGCGACTCGGCGCTCCCCTCCCTGTATAGGGTGTGGGTCATCTCCTTCATCCCTCCTATGCTGGGCGCCCTAGGCCCATGTTATGCTTCCCGTTGGGGTAGACCCTTATCCCCGGGATCCCCCTCACGAGTGGCAGGAGTTCAGGCTCTCCATCCTTCCACCTTGAGATGAGGCCTACTGAGAAGACGGTTTCCACCTCCTTCGAGACCTCCATCAGGGTTTTGATTATCTCGGGAACCTTCTCCTTTGGGGTCTTGAACTCTATTATGGCTGAGAGGGCCCTCAAAGCCCTTATCTCGCCGGGGGATATCCCCCAAGGGTTCTTCTCCGTGAACATCCCCGTCTTCTTATCTATCAGCATGGTGACGGGGTTCAGGTCTAGGAACTCGACCCCATGCCTTGCGAGGGCCATGGTGACCTTCTCCACATCAGTGAACTCTGTTGAGACCCCGGGCCTCCCCATCTCAACCCCCCATCCAGCCTCCCCCACCTTCACGTTGTTGGTGACGTCGTTGGTCTTCATCTCCTCCGTCCCCCTCCCAGGGACCTCGGTCTCCCTGAAGGTGGCGAGGGGGTCGCTGAAGAGCTTCCTCAGAAGCCTGGGAGGCTTCAGGTCCGGCTGCCTCAAGGCGTCCACTGGGCACTCGGCCCTAA
>JAGTQJ010000101.1:3912-4534 GCA_018396515.1 Candidatus Bathyarchaeota archaeon
CACTCTACGCATCTCTCCTGGTCTACGAAGGCGTATTCACCGACGGTTATGGCCTCGACTGGGCAGTAGAGGGCGCACTTTCCACAGGCAACGCATAGCTCCTTAACGACATACACCATTGCATGGAAGCCTCCGGATCCTGAATTTTGTATGTCTTCATGTATTTATCATTTTCATTCTCTTCCTCTCATCCGCTGTCCTCTTTATTATCTCTGCAGCCCTCACCGTGTTGAATATGTTGCATGTGCACTGCTTCCCGAGCTCGACGGCTGCAGCCTCAGGGGTCATGGCTCCAGAGCTGACCCTCTCGATCACCTTCTCCGCGAGCCTCCTAGATATCATCGCATGGCCGCACATCGTGCAGAGTTCAAGGATCGGCTCATCCGGGAGTAGCTCCACCTTCCCCCATGTCCCAAGGCTCATGTTCACTGTGTGAGGCTTGAGGCCAGCCCTCCTGCAGGCCTCGAAGACCCCCTCGAAAACTCCGCTTACAACTATGCTGAGCCCGAGATCCTCCTCTCTGAGCTCCCTCAGAACCTCTACTACTGCCTCCCTATCGGTGTAAACCGCGTGGCCTACCCCTCCCTCGATCTCCTCACATCCTATTACCTCTTCAAGGGTT
>JAGTQJ010000101.1:4593-5666 GCA_018396515.1 Candidatus Bathyarchaeota archaeon
CCTCCCCCCGGCTCTTGCTGCGATGACCACGGGTCCATGTCCTCCGCATATCTCTAGAAATCTCTTGACCCTTCTCTCCAGGGGTCCCCCATATGATCTCTGGGCCTCCGATGTGGGCTCTATCATTGAGAGGATCACAAAATCCTTTGCTAGGGACTCCTTAGAGCCCCTTCTATGGTTGGTGTGGGTCATGCCAGGGGCCTCCCCAACCCTACATTGGTCTTCCCGTTTATCCTGGGCTGGAATCCAGCCGCAACCATCCTCTCCCTGAACGGGATCTCAAAATCCCTGCATCGGCTTATCACACAGAGGCTGAAGACCGTCTCCAGCCCCTCTGAGACCTCCTTTAGGAGCCTAAGGATCTCCAGCCCCCTATCCTCAGATGTCTTGAACTCTATTATGGCTGAGAGAACCCTTTCCCTCCTGACATCTGGATCCCTCAGCCTGCCTGTCTCAGGCTCTATGAGGGATGTGACCGGGTTCAGCGGCTCAAACTCCACCTTCCCCGCCAGCGCTATTGTGACCTTCTCGACTTCCTCGAAGCTTGTTGAGACCCCCGGTCTGCCCATCTCCACGGCGAAGCCCACCTCCCCCTCCCTGAACCTTCCAGTCACATCGTTTGTCTTCATCCCTGAAGTGCCACGCCCCATGATGCCCGTAGATGGATGGGGAACTAGCGGATCGCTGAACTGGGCCCTGAGGATCCTAGGCCAGCCCAGCTGGGGCTGGTAGAGGGCCCCAACTCGGCATGCCCCGCTCCTAAGGCAGACGCCGCACTCCACGCAGAGATCCTGGTCTATATAAACGGTGTCCTCATCCTCCTTGATGGCCCCAACGGGGCAGTAGAGCATACATTGTCTACATCTAACACACCTATCCTCATCGATCTTCATCCTTGGTCACTCCCTTTGTTCATCTCTAATTAGCACATTCAATATTAAAGTTGTTTAAGGGATCTTCTTCGGTTTTTATGAAGCCTTCAGGAGGTCGATGTAGACGAGGGCGAAGACCTTGGCTGTGTCCTTCAAATCCTCTATCGACATCCTCTCGTTTATGCTGTGGTGCCGGTCAAC
>JAGTQJ010000105.1:0-180 GCA_018396515.1 Candidatus Bathyarchaeota archaeon
CGACAATATAAGGCCAGTCTTGGAGGTTGAGAACACGGAGCCCGCTAGAAGGGCGATCCACGAGCTCTTCATGGAGCATGTCATGAGCCATGCCCCTGGATATACAAAGCTCATGAAGTGGACGGATGTCCCAATAATGCCGACACCGGCGGGTGAGGGGATGGCGATGCAGCTTATAGC
>JAGTQJ010000105.1:189-877 GCA_018396515.1 Candidatus Bathyarchaeota archaeon
TAAAGAGAACGTACTTGGGGTGGGCCTCGGTGGGGCGACGACCAACGTTTACTCGGTGGTCGACGGACGCTTTGTCAGGAGCGTGAGCGCTAACTTAGGAATGAGCTATAGTGTGACTAACGTGATGAAGTCTGCGGGTCTCCCGAACATAGTGAGGTGGCTCCCGTTCAAGATAGATGAGGAGGAGGTGGCAAATAGGCTTATGAATAAGATGATAAGGCCCACCACCATACCCCAGACCTTGGAGGATCTGATAGTCGAGCATGCCGTTGCAAGGGAGGCTCTACGCCTAGGGCTTGAGCATCACAAGACTATAGCGACGAGGCTGAAGGGGATACAGGTCCAGAGAACCATATCAGACATGTTCGAGCAGGAGTTGGAGGAGACCTACATAAAGATGATGATCATAGACATAATAGCGGGGACGGGTGGTCTCCTCAGCCACGCTCCTAGGAGGATCCAGAGCATGTTCATTCTCACAGACGCCTTCCAGCCTGAGGGGGTCACCAAGATGTTCCAGGACAGCGTCTTCATGATGCCCCACCTCGGAGTCCTATCAACGGTCTACAGGGAGGCAGCCTGGAATATCTTCGATAAGGACTGCCTGGTGAGGCTTGGAACCGTTATAGCCCCCGCCGGAGTGGGGAAGCTCGGAGATCCCGTGATGACAGTCGAGCTCGAGATGCCC
>JAGTQJ010000105.1:888-5305 GCA_018396515.1 Candidatus Bathyarchaeota archaeon
CCTGAAGGAGGAGGTGAAGTTCGGAGAGATAAAGCGTATAAACCTCCCCGAGAGGCAGGATGCGAACGCCGTGATCACGCCACAAAGGGGCTTCGACGTCGGGATGGGCCCTGGGCACAAGCTCGAGAAGAAGGTGATGGGTGGTGTGGCTGGAGTGCTCCTGGATGGGAGGGGCAGGCCCCTCCAGCTACCGGAGGATGAAAGCTTAAGGAAGGAGCTCCTCCTTAAGTGGTGGCAGGCCATTGAGCTATACCCGATGGATGAGCTGAAGGAGCTGATATGATAATGAAGGCGAAAGCCATGGAGCGTGAAGAGAGGGTCTCAGAGGAGGCCTACGCCTATACCCCTGGGCTGAAGGTCAAGAGGGCTATGACCATTACCAAGACTAGGAGGCTGCCAATCCCGGGAGAGGTCTTCGTGGAGGAAGGCGAGAAAGTGAATTACTACGATATCGTAGCGAGGACGGAGATCCCTGGAGACCCTGAGATAGTTAAGGTGGCCCTCCTTCTAGGTGTTGAGCCTGAGGACCTCCCGAGGTACATGACCAAGAAGGTTGGGGATAAGGTCGCCAAGGATGAGGTCATAGCTGCCTACAACGCCCTCTTCGGCCTCATAAAGAAGAGGGTCCCATCCCCCATCGATGGAGTCATAGAGTCCATATCCGATGTGACAGGCCAGGTTATCGTCAGAGGCCTACCAGTCCCAGTTGAGGTGGATGCCTATATACCTGGAGAGGTCGTGGAGGTGCTGCCGAGGGAGGGGGCAATCATAAAAACCAACGCGGCCTTTATCCAAGGCATCTTCGGTGTAGGGGGTGAAACCCACGGCGAGATAAAGATGGCGGTTAAATCTCCTGAGGAGGCGCTGACACCCGACCACATCAAGGCCGGAGACAAAGGGAAGGTTCTCATCGGGGGCTCCATGGTCACCTTGGAGGCCCTCAGAAAGGCCGTAGAGGTGGGGGTCTCATGCATCGTCGTGGGAGGAATAAAGCACAAGGACATCACCACCTTCATAGGAGAGGAGATAGGGGTAGCCATCACGGGACATGAGGAGGTCGGATTGACCCTTATAGTCACAGAGGGGTTCGGCGAGATGAAGATGTCCAGGAGAACCTTCGACCTCCTGAAGAGCTTCGAGGGGTACCTGGCCGCGGTGAACGGGGCGACCCAGATAAGGGCTGGGGTCATGAGGCCTGAGATAATAATACCCCATAACGAGTTCTTCGAGCAGTCCTCGATGGAAGAACTCTCAGCTGGGATGGTCCCTGGAACGCCCGTGAGGATAATACGACAGCCCTACTTCGGGGCGATCGGGAAGGTCGTAAGCCTACCGGTAGAACTACAGAAGGTTCAGACAGAATCCGATGTGAGGGTGCTGGAGGTCGAACTGGAGGACGGAAGGGTGGTCACGGTTCCCAGGGCGAACGTCGAGATCATAGAAGAGTGAAGCCCGAAACATTTAAACATACTTCAATATCCAAAATTATAATTGGATCAAAAAATAGTATTTGTAATTTTTCACTTTCTTTACTTTACAGTTCGGAGGGCTTTTATTATAAGTTTTGAAATGAGGCATATATGGAATGCCGGGCTTTGAGATGGACCTCCATCTCCCAGTAAAGGTCTTCAGGAGGGCCCCATTCATCTATACTGGGGCGGATTCGAGGTCCCTGATCCTAGGAGCATTCTCAGACCCCTTGACCTATAGGGGGATGAACCTCCAGAGGGCTTATCCCTTACTGGTTTCAAGTAGACACCCAGATGGCCGACTGGCAGGCCAGCTCTTCAGCCTGGCCTTCCTATATATCGACAATGATGAGAGGAGGAGGCTCCACCTCACCCACCCCATCCTCTTGGAGGGGGAGGGAGAGGCCCTAGAAACATTACTCTCGGGGGCTGACAGGATCGCCTCCACCTTCGGCTGCGCCTCCATGGATATCGAGGCACACCATGAGGTGGCAGGCCCCATATCCTTCCCGAGTTCTATATCACCCATATCCTACGACCTGGGCAAGGCCACCTTGATAGGGCTGGATGAAGCATCTCTCATTAAGAGGGGCTTCAGGACGGTAGAGGAGATAAGATGCCTCAACGCTGATATACATTATCTTGAGGATAGATTAAGTGATGAAAAGAGGTCTAGTGAATATGTAAATGCCGCATCACCAAAAGAGTTTAAGGAGGTAGAGAAGATGTGTAGATCTCTTCCCATAAGGTCTTACACATTATCTAATGCTGATGCCACCCTCAACCCCGCTGAGAATATACCCATAAGTGAAGGAACCACATGGATCATGTGGAGACGGCGTAAGTGGGGATTCGGGGAGCTGATGGTTGAGGGTTTCATGAGATGGTCTCCAAACCTCTTCGAGGCCATGGAGAGGCTCAGAACCCCCTACCTACCGCTCTTCCAGGACATCCTGAGATATGAGTACAGGGCCGGCAAGGTCTTTGAGTGGGGCTTCAGGTCGAGGGATAAGGGGATCATCCTCCCCCTACTCTCAGCAGCAGCTGAAGCGATGAAGCACAAGGGTATAGAGACGATACAGCTGGGATGTGTGGACTCTAGGCAGGGATTCTTGAAGAATCTGCTTGAGGAGTATGGCTTTAAGGTCGTTCATAGGATAAGGTTAATGCGCAGGACTGTGGAGCATTGAAGGAGTTAGATATCCTATTCATTCATCCGGCAACCCACTACAGATCCAGCGACCAGGGTGGGAGGGATCTGGTCACCTTCCTCGTTATGCCTATCGGAACACTGGCCCTTGCTGACCTATTGGACAGAAACGGATACTCAACCGTCGTATATCACACGGGGATCGAGCAGATCCAGGATAGGAGCTTCAAGGTGGAGGATATCTTCAGGTTGTATGAGCCCAGGGTGGTCGGCATCGACCTTCACTGGTTCGTCCACTCCTATGACGCCATCAGGATAGCGGAGATAGCAAAGCATAACAGTAACGCCCATGTGGTTCTAGGGGGGTTCACCGCCTCCATCTACGCTGAGGAGATCCTAAACCGGTTTGGATGCGTAGACACCATCATCCGCGGGGATGCCGAGAGGCCCCTCCTAGAGCTTATGAGGCACCTTGAGAATAGTGAACTCGGCGAGGTTCCAAACCTCGTTTACAGGGAGAGGGGGGTTATCAAGAGGGGTCGCCGGGAGTTCATTGCAGGGGTTGATGACCTCAGGGGGCTCGACTACGCGAACTTCGATTTACTTCACAACCATGAGAGATACTGCAGGCTTATATCCCAGTCTGGGGACCTGGACCCATACCCTTGGAGAGTGAGCGTCAAGAGGCATGCATGGCTACCCCTTGGAAGGGGCTGCTCCGTCGACTGCTCATATTGCGGAGGAGGGAGGGGAGCCCAAAGGCTCATCACGGGCCGCCCGGAGCCCATATTCCACCCAAAGGAGCAGGTCCTCGAAACCCTATCTAGGTTTATGGAATATGGAATCGACTCAGTCTACATGGACTTCGACCCATACCCCGATAGGAGGTACTACCATGAGCTTTTCGAGATGATCAGGAGGGAGGGGATCGACGTGAGCACCCAATTCCTCCTCTGGTCCCTCTCAGATAGGGGCTTCATAAGGGAGTTCTCCCGCACCTTCAACCCCCTATACTCAACCCTCACCATATCCCCCGAGACGGGGTCAGAGGAGGTCAGGATGAGGAATAAGGGATTCCACTTCACCAACGAGGAGCTGACTAGATGGCTTGAACATGCAATGGAGGAGGCTGTGCCCGTGGAGGCATACTTCTCCACAGGCCTGTCATCGGAGACACCTGAGGCATTCGAGGAGACCATCAGGCTCGCTGAGAGGATGGTCAAGAGGTATCCAATAGCAAGCATCGCCTGCAATCCCTTGGTGCTGGAGCCCGGTTCTCCAAGGCACCTCAGACCAGAGGATTTCGGCCTCCGGATCAAGTTCCGGGACTTCCTAGATTACTATGAGCGGTTCAGGAGGCTTGCTTTAGGGCTCCCCGCAGAGTCCCGTCTGGGCTACGACACAGAGTGGCAGAGCGAACATCAGATCATAGACAATAGTTTTAGATTTAATCAAAGGATCTCTTCAATGCAGAAAGGTTTTCAATAAATTGAATGGAAGTTTAAAAAAAGAGAGTTTTAAATTAAGAGATCATAGATTCATTTAAACGTTGAGATTTTGTGGGGAAACATGTTTGGTCGTGTTTCTCCCATCATGATTAATCAGGAGACGATCAAGAAAAAGGTTTCAAGCCTTAAGGACGCGAAAGTTTTAAAAGAAATGAATGGCATTTAATATTAGCCTGTCCTCGGTGGCTTACCACCCCCAAAAGACGTGCAACAAAGGGGGTGGAGCACCTGGACCGGTGAAAAGAGGAAACGGAGGGAAAAACTTGATAGTTGCAGGAAGACAGGCAGCA
>JAGTQJ010000103.1:0-4897 GCA_018396515.1 Candidatus Bathyarchaeota archaeon
GCTTCACCGTAAACCAGAGCTTGTTATGCTTGTTCGGGCTCTTCCCCATGAAGGGGCCCGCCTCCTCCCTTATCGACTCCCTGTAAACCACTGTGGGCTCTGAGGCTGTCACCTCCACATTGTACTCCCTCGCAAGGTCCTTGAGGGCTATCTCCAGGTGGAGCTCCCCGGCGCCGGATAGGAGGTACTCCCCTGTCTCTTGGTTTATCACAGCAACCAGGTTTGGATCTTGGATGGTGAGCTTCGTCATAGCGTCTATCAATCTCGGTAGGTCCATTGGGCGCTTGGGCTCGACGGCTATCGTGAGGACGGGCTCCGTGAAGTATTTGATCTGCTCGAAGCCGACGGCGCTATCCTTGTAGGCCGGGCTGACTATGGTCTCTCCGGCCCTTCCCGCATCTATCCCGAGGAGGGCGACTATGTTCCCGCAGGGTATGGCATCAACCACCTCCCTGAACTGGCCCATGTATATACTGACCTGCTGGGCCTTGTAAGACCTGTTTGCCATCAGGAGGTAGATGTCATCCCCCTTCCTTATGGTTCCGGAGAAGATCCTGCCCGTGTTTATTATGCCCGCTTGGGGGTCTATGATGACGTTAGTTACACATATCACCAATGGCCCATCGTCATCTAGCTTGAGCATCGCCTTTCCTATCTCGCTATTGAGGTCGCCGCGCCAGATCGCCTGGAGCCTGAAGGGCTGGGCCTCTAGAGGGCTGGGCAGGTGATGGACAACCATCTCCAGTATGGCCTCGTGGAGGGGTAGGAGCTTCTGGAGTTCCTCCACCTTTCCCTCCCTGTAGAACTCGACTATGTCGTTGAACTTCAGCCCCTTCCTCTTTAGCATGGGGAGGGTGAACCCCCACCTGTCAAGGGCGGAGCCGAATGCGACAGTCCCGTTGGCCGCGTTCACCGTCCACTTCTCCTTCACCTCATCTATGCCATAGGTCTGGACTATTGTGTTGAACTGGTTTATAATCCTCAGGAGCTTCTTCATGACGGCATCTGCATCCATCTTCAGCTCCTTTATAAGGCGGTCAAACTTGTTGATGTAGAGGACAGGCTTAACCCTCTCCTCGAGGGCTGCCCTGAGCCTGACCTCGGTCATTATCTGGAACTCCTCAACCGCATCAACCAGGAGGATACATCCATCCAAAGCCCTTAAGGCTCTGGTAACCTTCCCTGAGAAGTCGACATGGCCGGGGGTGTCTATAAGGTTTATCACATACTCCTTCCCATCCTCCTCATACAGGAGGCTGATGTTCGCCGTCTTTATCGTGATGCCCCTCCTCTGCTCCTCCTCGAGGTAGTCTAATGCCCTCGCCTCCCCAGCCCTGCTCGGAGCTAGTAGGCCGGCCATAGCTAGGAGGCTGTCGCTCATGGTCGTCTTTCCATGATCTATATGGGCTATTATCCCGATGTTCCTGATGCGCTCCTTGTTATGCATCAGCTTCAATATATCCTCGGTCTGTCTGAACCTAGGCATAGCTGATCCTAACCCTTTCCCGACTTCGTATAGGAACGAACAGTTGCCTCTTTTAAACTATTCGTATTCTCGGTGCCGGCGGAGACCCACCATATTCAGTCTCACTTTCCACTTCGATTTAAAACAGGTGCGAGTCTCAAGGGTACAATTAACAGAATAATAAGAGGATCAAAAAGCTCTCACATCGAGAACAAGAAGAATATTGAGGATGAAATTAAAAACCTCAAATTAAATGGTTTTCAATATCTTGTTCATTAGCCCTTATAGAATTCTCCCCATCGAAGAGAAATCCCTTATTGGAAAAAATAAATGGGAGATATTTACTTGCTTGATTGTGGCTTCTTTATCCACCCTCGTGGGTGAAGGCATAGGCCACTGGGGCTCCCGACTGAACCGCCTGTAGGCTCCCGGATGTTCCTAGGGACTGGCCGCATGGGTATGCCCATGTGTATCCGTCAACGGGCATCTCAATGACCTCTAGGACGTCGCCGTAGAGGTCATAGACCTCGGCGAGGGCCTCACCCTTCCTTATGAACTCCCCCGGCTTCTTGAAGAACCTTATAAGGCCACCTCTACTGGCCCTGATCATCCCGTAGAACCTATTAACCCCAGGCACTATCGTGATCCCCTCCTGAGGCTCGACCTTGCCGTCGATCATGTTGAAGGCCCTCATTATATTCAGGACTCCCCTAACGCCAACGCTCGTGGAGGGCTCGGAGATCCACCTACCATCTATCAGCTCCTCTAGGATTACAGGTATCCCCTTCCTCGCAGCTAGGTTTCCAAGGGTTGGAGGCGAGTCCTCCCTGACGGGCTCATCTGAGTATATTGTGGTTACCCCGAAGGCCTCCGCCATCCTGACCAGCTTATCCTTGGTCTCCGGGTTCCCGATATTGATCCACTGGTAGATGAGGGAGTCTGGTCGTGTGTTGCAGTGGATGTTTACTATGAGGTCTGACTTGCTCCAAGCCTCCTTCCACAGGGCGTACGCCAGCCTCTCCGTGGTATTGCCGTTGGGATTGTCAGCCCTCACCCCTCCAACATCTAGGTTATCTATCCATGAGAGATATTGATGGTGCATGAAGGCCAGGGGGTTCCCAACGGGTATCCCTATGACTGCGCCCCTGAGCTCCCTGGAATTGAGCCTCTCCCTCATCACCCTCCTAATAACCTCTATCCCCTGTATCTCGATGCCGTGCTGGGTTGACATCAAGAGGAGCGTGGGTCCATCCTCTAGGCCGTTCATCACCATTACAGGGATATCTATGCTAACCGTGTTCACAAGCTCCACACCCTTTATAACCCCCTTTTTCAGCTCCCCTCTCCCTGCCTTGACACCTCCAACCTCTATAACCTCGGGCATGGCAGATATCCTCCGAGATCGGGATTCCCCTATTGGATATATGAGCCTTTGTAGATATGTAGAGCTGTTAGGCTCTAACTTCGGAGGCTGGTGTCACCCTAAATCCTTAGAGCTAGAGCAAAGCACGAGAATCCACTGTTCTTCCCTAGTAGACCATGGATGGGCTCTATGATGATTCTATCTGGCTCTACATGATCCTTAATGATGTCTCTGAAATTCATCTGGTGTTTGACTTCCGCTGATATGAGCACTCACCCCTTACAATCGATCTTTAGGATAAGTTTAACCATTCTACTATCCCACCTAAGAGAGATATATCGAAACATAATAATCTTTTACAACCCCTAAATCTACTTACATTCTGAGGCATAGGATCTTACTAATGATAGCACCAGTAATGGGGTAGGGCTAGAGGGTTAGGAGTCTGGGAAGATTTCCCACGCCTTTAAAGGTCTAAGAATTCAATTTAAGAATTTAAGACATTTAAAATAGATGAGCCTCCTAACATGGTTCTTCGAAATAATATTTTTAGATATTTGTTTCTACGAGTTATCTATATGAAATTCTTGATAGTCTCAGTCTAGAAGTTCATATATTCTCCCTTGTTCTTTTTCTCCCCTGAGGATGCGCTCCCTCATCTCTCTAGCCAGCATATTAGCGGTAGGTGTGGGATATTCTCCCGTCACGCATCCTAGGCAGAGGTCCTCCATCTTCATCCCAGTCGCCCTTACATAGTCCTCTATTGGCTGGTAGTTTACGCTGTCGGCTCCAAGCTCCTCCGCTATCTCTTCCGGGGTCATCCGAGCCCCTATCAGCTCTCCATATGTGGCCATATCGACGCCGTAGAAGCATGGGCCTACGATCCTTGGGAAGGTTATGAAGAGGTGGATCTCCTTGGCTCCGGCCTCCCTGAGGCGCTTCACAGCCGAGCGGGTTGTATCCCCTCTCACGATGCTGTCGTCGACGACGGCGATCCTCTTTCCAGCTATTCTGGACTTAAGGATATTCACCTTTCTATAGATAATGTTCTTCCTATCCTCAGCTCCCATTATGAAGGCTCTCTGGGTTACATATCTATGTCTTCTGGTTGCCATCTCCCAGGGGAGTCCGGACTCCTCGTGGAATCCATAGGCTGCGTCGTTGGCTGTCTCGGGGAGGGAGATCACCATATCACATCTAGAGGCGGTCTCGGAGTACCTTGAGGCTAGGTTAACCCCGAAGTCCCTCCTCACCTCATAGACATATCTATCGTCGAATATGGAGTCGGGGCGGGCGAAGTAGGCGAACTCGAAGGCGCAGAAGGCTCTCCGCCTGCATGGGATAAGCTGCTCCCTTGAGAGGGATGATCCATTCACCATGAGAAGCTCTCCGGGTTGGATCTCACCCATCCTCTCCATGCCGTTGATGTCGAGCCCCACGCTCTCGGAGCTGAAGGCATCGGCGTCCCCTCCTCTACCGTAGCATAAGGGCTTGAAGCCGTAGGGGTCCTTGAAGGCGAAGAGGGTGCCCTCGCCCGTCAGGCCGATTATGGAGAAGGAGCCCTCCATCCTCTCCATGCACCTCCTGATCCCCTCCTCTAATGAGCCTTCCTCCTGGATTCCATAGAGCAGCATCCTGCATATTATATGGGCGTCCGATCCTGCATTTCCGAACTCCTCTCGGAGGCTCTTTACGTTGACTATGTTCCCGTTAAGGGATATGGCGATGGAGTTTCCACCGTGGGAGATGTGGATGGGCATCGCATCCCTTCTGAGGGAGGCCTCATCACACGCCCCTGAGGTTGCGTATCTCACGTTTCCTATCCCAACCCTTCCCGATAGCTCTCCTATCCCGGGTTTAGAGCCGAGGTGCAATATCGGTGGGATGAGGCCGAGCTCCCTGAAGACCTTGATCCCGCTGTTGTAAACTGCGAATCCATAGCTCTGATGGCCTCTATGGTTCTGGGCCAATAGGCCCCAGTAGAGGTAGGGGAGGGCATCCCCCCTTTTCACGCGAACCCCGTAGACTCCGCATCCCTCCCACATCATCTCATCTCCCTAGAACATCAT
>JAGTQJ010000103.1:4928-5314 GCA_018396515.1 Candidatus Bathyarchaeota archaeon
TCTTCTTCCCGCTAGGACCTCATATGAGGCGACGCACCTCTTTGAGATCTCACATACCACGGGCCAGGGTATCTCGGGTGGAGGCCCTTCCCCAAGGTATTCTATCCTTCGGCAGTACTCTCTGAGGAACTCCTTGTCTAGGCTGTGGGCCTCCTGGGGGACTCCGGGCTTGTAAAATCTCTCATCCCAGAATCGCGCCGAGTCGTGCGTGGGGGGCTCATCTATCTGGATGAGCAGATCCCCCAACCTTCCATACTCTAGCTTGAAGTCTGGTATTATAATACCTCTTCTCCTAGCCTCCGCCCTGTAAAACTCATAGAGCCTGTATGTGGCTTCCTCCAGCTCATCCCACTCATCCTTCCCGACTAGACCAGCCTCCAGTGCCT
>JAGTQJ010000102.1 GCA_018396515.1 Candidatus Bathyarchaeota archaeon
AGGGGTGATCATCATCCAAGGCCTAAGGGCCAGGGGGATTAAAATCCAGATATACGAGGCAGGGCGACTCCCAGATGCTAAGTGGTAGGTTCTTTAATGCTTTAATAGTAACATGACCGATAATCCAGCTATCACCATAATCAGCTGCGTTAAGGCGTCCCTCGGTGAGTTTCTCTTGTGAAGTTCGGGCATCAGGTCGACCGCGGCGATGTAGATGAGGCCTCCAGCTGCGAAGGGTATGAGGTAGAGAACGGCCTCATGGATATAGAAGGCTGTGTAGTAGGCGATGAGAGCTCCCAACACCGCCGTCAAGGCCGAGACGAGGTTGAGCAGGAGGGCCCTAGATTTGCCTAGCCCTCCATATATGAGGACCCCGAAATCTCCCAGCTCTTGGGGTATCTCATGGAGGATGACGGCCAGGGTTGCTGCCACGCCGAGCTCACTGGAGTGGAGAAAGCTTGCCGCTATTATCAACCCATCTATCAGGTTGTGGAGGCCATCTCCAAATAGGTTTAGGTAGACGAAGGAGTGGATCGAACATTCCATGTCATGGCAGTGGCGCCAGTATAGGAACTTCTCCATTACGAAGAAAGATATTATGCCTAGGACGGTGTAATGAAAGGATGATGGACCGAGCCCTTCTATGGCCTCGGGTAGCATGTGCAGAAGAGACACGCCTATCAGGGTGCCTGTGGCGAAGCCTATCAGGGCGAAGATTAACTTCTTCATGATCGCTTCGCCGATCCTAAGGAAAAAGATCCCTATCAGGCTGATTAGACTGACCATGGTGACGGAGATAAGGATCTCCACAAGCCCCAGAACTCATCACTCCGTTTTGAGGCTAGCCCTCTAGTCGCATCGTGGTATATAAACGCTGCCTATGGGTTTAGACCGAAAAGTGGGTGAGATTGAATGAACATCCTCACATTTAAAGGAGAATCATCTTCATAGGACACCGTTAAGCTTGACCAAGTTCTGAAACAACAGATTTCTACCCTTCGAGCCGTAAAAGTTGGGGGGGTGGTATTGATTTCAATATATTTATACCTCTGGTTTGAGGGGGCTGGAGCCCATATTCTATCTTGGAACTCGGCCGCGAAACTAAATAAATTTTATTATCCTCGCTATATGGGATCTGGAAGTTGGCCTCTATAGATGTCCTTGAGAGCCGCCTTAAGAGGGGGGAAGATCCTAATGCTAGGGCATCTATAGCGGTGCTTCTCCACGGGCCTGTGGGAGGATTGGAGGTATTACTTGTAAAGAGGGCCTTGAATCCCTCAGACCCTTGGTCTGGAGATATGGCCTTTCCAGGGGGTAGGCGCCGACCGAACGATAGTGATCTTCTGGAGACGGCCCTTAGGGAGACTATGGAGGAGACTAGCATAGACCTCAGGAATCATAGGTTTTTGGGGTCCTTGAATCCGGTTGCCTCTGAGAACGACCCTGAAATGATCGTCCAACCCTTTGTCTTCCTCTGCAGTGAGAGGCCGAGGGTTGTATTGAGTTATGAGCTGTGCTCTCATATGTGGATTCCACTCGATAAGCTCAGGAGGTCTAGGGGGATGGCCAGAGTTCGGGGTGGTATATCTCCAGCATATCTCATTGATGGTGAGATAGTCTGGGGCCTAACCTACCGGGTCCTTGAGGATCTCCTTGGCCTGATGGAGGCCTTCTAAGGTGGATGCCTATCCCATCATCCTTTTAAGAGCCTTTGCTACCTCTCCTGGGAGGCTCCCCACGTGGACCCCTGCCGACTTAAGGGCCTCTATCTTACCCTCAGCCGTGCCCACATTCCCCTCCACTATGGCACCCGCGTGCCCCATCCTCCTGCCCGGAATGGCGGTTCTACCGGCTATGTAGGCAGCCGTTGGCTTGGTGAACCCTCCCTCCGATATGAATTCAGCCGCCCTCTCCTCCGCGTCTCCGCCTATCTCTCCTATTATGACGACCGCCTCGGTCTCATCATCCTCTTGGAACCACCTAAGCACATCTATGAAGTTGAGGCCTACGACTGGATCTCCTCCGATCCCGATGCATGTGGATTCTCCAAGCCCAGCCCTTGTGATCTGGGCGGCCACCTCGTATGTAAGGGTCCCACTCCTTGAAACGATCCCCACCCGCCCCTTCCTGAAGACCGCGGAGGGCATTATGCCGAGCTTGCACTCCCCAACCCTGATTATTCCTGGAGTGTTTGGCCCTATTAGGGTGATTCCCCTCCTCCTAGCCCTCGCTATGACCTCTATGGAGTCTTTAATGGGAACCCCCTCCGTGATTATGACGATGGGGTTTAGACCCGCCTCTATCGCCTCCAGCGCCGCCTCCTTGGCCTGGGGGGCTGGCACAAACATTATGGAGGCTTCCGGTTCGGCCTCCTCAAGGGCCTCGAAGACGGTGTCGAATACTGGGACCCCCTCAACCTCCCCTCCCCCCCTCCCAGGGGTCACTCCTGCCACTATCTTCGTGCCGTACTCCAGCATCAGCCTTGTGTGGAACCTCCCCTGAGTCCCAGTGATCCCCTGTACGAGAACCCTTGTCCCCTTACCTACAAACCTGACCATTTCATCTTCCACCTGCAAGGATAACGGACCTTTCAGCGGCCTCCTCCATGGTTCCCATGACCTCCACACCCGCCTCCCTCAATATGCGAATGCCCTCCTCCTCATTGGTTCCAGAGAGACGGATTACCATAGGCTTAATGACCCCAGCCTTAAGCCGGGCGTTAACGATGCCCCTAGCTATCTCATCGCATCTGGTTATACCTCCCAAAATGTTGACAAGTAGAACCCTGATCCTCTTGTCATTCAGAAGGAAGGTGACAGCTTGCTCGACCCTCTCCGGGGGGGTGCCTCCTCCCAGGTCTAGGAAGTTCCCGGGCCTCCCGCCGTAGAGGGTGACGGTGTCCAGGGTTGCCATAGTCAGGCCGGCCCCGTTGCCTATAATCCCTATGTTTCCATCGAGCTCGACGTAGGTCAGCCCTAGCCTCCTGGCCTCCCTCTCCACCTCCGATAACCCCTCCAGTTCGCCTCCCCCATACCGTTGGAGAAGGTCTCCATGGCGGAATAGTGCGTTGTCGTCAATATTCAGTCTTGCATCAGCAGCCACGAGGTCCTCACCCACCAGGGCCAAGGGGTTGATCTCTGTGATCTCTGCATCAACTTCAACACCCAAGTCGTAGAGCCTCATAGCGATCTCTGAGAGCCTCATCATCAAGCCTCCTGAGAATCCAAGCCTCTTCGCTATCCACCGGGCATGGTGGGGCCTGAACCCATCAATAGGATCCACATATTGTTTAATGATCTTCTCAGGGGTCCTACTGGCAACCTCCTCTATATCCACACCTCCCTCGCTAGAGGCTAGGATCACGTAGGTTCCATATCTCCTGTCAACTGTGAGGCCCAGATAGAGCTCCTTCTCTATCTTGAGCCTCTCCTCGACTAAGACCCTCCTAACCTTTATCCCCCTAACCTCACTCGCCAGAAGCCTTGCTGCAGCCTCCCCAGCCCTCTCCGGGGTCTCAGCGAGGAGTATTCCACCAGCCTTCCCCCTTCCACCGACCGGTACTTGAGCCTTTATGACGACCTGGCCTCCTATCATCTCCGCTACCCTTATGGCCTCCTCGGCGCTCTCGGCAACTTTTCCCCTGGGAACTGGGATCCCGAAGCCTCTGAAGACCTCTTTAGCCTCGTATTCTAGGAGCTTCAAAGACGACCCCTATTTAGGATGTTTTCGTGGCGAGACTTATAAGATGTTAGTTCATCGAAAACATCTTTATCTAAGGTTTGAATTAAATCAAATTTTACGATTTGCTATATTAACTCTTAATATCATGAATAAAATAGAAATCTACTATCCTTAGTTTTATCTTGTATCCGCCATCGATGTCTTGAAGATCCGGATAGTCGCCTAAGCTTAAGGTCCTTGAGTATTAAAACCTTTTTATCCCTTCCAGATTTTAGGTATATGCGTCATGGAGTACAAAGAGTTTGCTAAGGGTGTGAAGATACCCGTGCTAGGCCTCGGCACATGGGGGATCGGGGGATGGGAGACGCCAGATCCATCGAGAGATGATGAGAGTATCGCCTCCCTGAGGGCCGGCATCGAGCTTGGAATGACCCACATAGATACGGCCGAATTTTATGCCGGGGGCCATTGTGAGGAGGTTGTCGGGCAGGCGATCAAACCATATGATAGGGAAGAGCTTTTCATAACCACTAAGGTCTGGCACACCCACCTTAGGTATGATGATGTGATAAAGGCCATTAAGGGGAGTTTAAGGCGCTTGGGTTTAGATTATGTCGACCTCTACCTAGTCCACTGGCCCAACCCCGCGGTCCCCCTCAAAGAGACAATGAGGGCGATGGAACACTGTGCGGAGGAGGGCTATACCAGGTTCATAGGGGTAAGCAACTTTGACCGATCCCTGCTCGAGGAGGCCCAATCCTATCTGAAGGATCACCGCATCGCCGCAAATCAGGTTGAGTATAGCCTCTTGGAGCAGGGGCCTAGGGAAACCCTTCTACCATACTGCCAGAGGGAGGGTGTCATGCTCATCGCCTACACTCCGCTGGCGAAGGGTCGATTGGCTATGCGGGGTAGCCCGGTTCTGGACGGGATGGCTTATAAATATGGTAAGACCCCTGGGCAGGTGGCTCTGAACTGGCTGATCTCCCAGGATTGGGTTGTTGCCATCCCGAAGGCCTCACAGATCGAGCACCTAAAGGAGAATGTGGGGGCGGTGGGTTGGAGGCTAAGCCCGGAGGATTGGAGGAGGCTTGGAGAGGCCTATAGATAGAATGGCCTTCTCAACCGGTCTAGTATTTGAACCTTTCAAGGACTATCGAGGGGCAGATCCTCCTGATCCCATCGATCCCCCCAATCTTCTCCGATATTATCCTAGAAAGCTCCCTCCCATCCCTAGCCCATATCTCGGTCATTATCATATGATCCCCCGTGGAGGTTGCGACATACCTGGTCTCCGGGATCTCCGCCAGCCTCTGGGCAGCCTCTAAAAGCTTTGAAGGTTCCACATCGATACCCACGATGGCCACGGTGTTGTATCCAACCCTGGAGGGCTCGAGGATGATGGTGAACTTTCTGATGACTCCCTCCTCTTTCATGGAAGCAACCCTCTTCCTCACGGTTGACTCGCTTAAGCCAAGCATCCTGGCTATCTCCGTGAAGGGGGTGCTGGAGTCGGCTTCTAGGAGGCTCAATATCTTCAGGTCGGTCTGGTCGACCATGCTACCCTCACCATCCGATTTTCGATGAAACCCACAACTTTTTATCCGATTTTCGTACAAAATATTTTTATAATCATTTCATTTAATAAATTTATCGGATAAGGAGGGTTGCGACATGAGGAAGATGACCGAGGATAACCTGAAGAGCGCCTTCTCAGGTGAGAGCC
>JAGTQJ010000109.1 GCA_018396515.1 Candidatus Bathyarchaeota archaeon
ACATTTCAATCTAGAAATGATTAAGATGCTTATTAGGATATTTCTTTGAGGTATTCTTAAGCTTCATCGATCATCTATCTCTGAGCGACGTTTAGATAAATGCAGTGTTAAGATGGGGTTTTGGTTCTGTGGAGTAGGTAGAAGGCGAGGGTTCCAAAGACGCATATTATCCCGGTGGTTAGGAAGGCGGCCCTGAGGCCTAGGGAGTCCACAACGAGGCCGTAGATTAAGGGGCCTAGGATCATCCCAATGCTCATGGCCCCCTCCATGATCCCCATGGTTGTTCCCATGCCGACCTCCCTCCCCTCGATGGTTATCATGGCTGTTAGGGCCGGCATACCTATCGCGTTTCCGAGGGAGGTTAACAGGAGGAACCCTATCAGGCTGGTCAGGGATCGGGAGAGGGGTAATAGTGAATATCCTAGGGCGCCTGTCATGCCGCCTAGGATTACGAGGCGAAATTTATCATATCTATCCGCCACTATGCCGAAGGGGCGTTGTAGAAGGGCTGAGGAGACCTGGCTCAAGGACATTATCAGTCCGGCTAGGGATATTGAGAGGGCTAGGCCTCCATCCTCCTCAGGCCCTGAGATGAAGAGGGCCATGAAGCTCATGGTGCCTCCTATACCCAGAGCCATTACAGCCCTGTAGATGAAAGCGGCCCTGATCAAGCTGCTCTTTAAGACCGTTCTGAAGGAGGGGCGAGTCTGTTTTCTCACCCCCTCGCCCGCCTCGGGTAGAAATATCATGAGGAGTATCAAGCTGAGGGCTGCCAAGGCCCCCATGACATAGAAGGGTGCGTGTAGGGAGAAGTTGTCTCCAAGATATCCCCCTATCAGGGGGCCCAACCCCATCCCAGCGAACATCGCAAGGTTCATGCTCCCCATATATCTTCCCTCTCTCCCACCTGGGGCCATCTCCGCCGCGTAGGCCATGGCGATGGGGATGGACATGGCTGAGCCAAGGCCGTGGAGGAACCTGAAGGATAATAGGGAGGGGTAGTCCCAAGCAGCTGCATAGAGAACCGAGACTATGGCGTACGCCAGGAGGCCAACGGCTATTATCTTCTTCCTCCCCTTAATGTCTGAGAGATGGCCTACTAAGGGGGTGAAGATGAGCCTTGACAGGGACCATATGGAGCCGAGGAGGCCAACCTGGGAGTAGGTCGCCCCCATGCTCTTTGCATAGATCGGAATTATGGGGCCGATTATCCCCAGCCCCAACATAACCGTGAAGACGCAGAGGAGGAGCACCTGTATGCCTCTCCCCTCTTTCTGCACCATCTGCCTCCCGAAGGGGATCGCAATTCGCCTAAAAAGAGTATCCATCAAATCGAGAAAATTCTCCATGGTTCGTATGTCAAACCTCTATAGTAAAGGTGGCGAGGCCGGAACATGGTTGAAATCATAGATGGAAATCTCTAGCGCAATGACGGTGCTTCAACTCTTTTCAATGTTGATACCGAGCTTCCTCAAGGCCACCTCCACCCTCTTCCTCTGGTAGCCCTTAACGCCGTCCTCTATGAATGCTTTCTCCACTCCATCTATGGTTCGCTCCACCATCTGCCTTATCAGATCCTCTGTGAGCAGGTCTAGGGCATACTTGGGGCATATATGGCCGAAGGCGACCTCCCTCTCAAGCTGGGTGAATGTCGGGCAGTAGTGGCCTCCCCCGAAGCCTATGACTGTTGGGGCTCTCCCTTTGGAATTAATGCCTTTCACTATCGACCTGGCGAGGTGGAAGGCGGCCTCCTCATCCCCCCATTCCTTCTCGCTGCTCCCGAGCTCCGCGAAGAACATCGGGGTTCTGAACTGGGTTGGGGAGTGATGGGTGGCCTCCAATGAAACCTCATAGCCCTTAGGGGGATCCCTAACAAGCTCTAGGAAGACATTCCTCATGGGGTTCGCCGGGACGGGCTGGAGCTCCCTATCCCTACCCCCATAAACAGCCTTACCGAAGTTGCCCGTGGGATGGACGGTGAGGCATGGGGTTCCGCTGGCCGACCAGTGTCTAGATGCGACAACATAGTATTCGATCTCATACCTCTCGGCTAGAGAGTCGTAGTCCATCGGATATGGGCCAGGCCCCGGAGGTACTCCGTATTTCTCTGCGGGGACTATAAGGGGGTCGATTACGAATATAAATATATCTCCAAGCCTATAAACCCCCCGCTCCTCCTTGAAGCCCATTTCCAGGAAGCTTTTGAGGATGGTGACTCCTGCAGGATCGGATCTGGATAGGGTGATCCCCACAGCTCCCAAGGCAAACCATAGAAGGTGTTTGATGAAGAAGATAATATTAATTTAGGAGGATTGAAGCTTGAGAAGCCACTGTAAAATTCAAGCCTCTTCGAAGAGGCCTGATTTGCGGCCAGATAAAGAATAGGTACGACCACGAAGCTTACAATGAAAATATATTCCGTCCTCCTTAATCCGTGTTAACCTTAATATGGCGGTTAATTTTTAGGAGGGGAAGTCTCCTATCTGAAGCTGCAGGGGATTCATCGAGGTGTTAGTGAGGAAGGACTTTCACGTGCATGAGAGCCACTCCCGAGATGCTCCTGGGGCCCTAGTCGAGGAGTACTGCAGAGAGGCTGAGATCAAGGGTATGGACGAGATATGCTTCACAACTCACCTTATAATCTCGGGGCCTGATACATCTAACAGCATAGAGGTTGGGGAGATCCCGGAATACCTCGAGGAGGTGGAGAGGGCCCAGTCTTCGACTAATGTGAAGCTGAGGGTAGGTCTTGAGGTTGACTACTTCCCCGAGGAGGAGAGGCGCCTCGAATCGCTGCTCGATGAATACCCCTTCGACTTCATATTGGGCAGCCTCCACTACATCAGGGGTTACGATATAGGCGCGATGGAGGGTTCAATGGCCTTCTTCGGAAAGAGGAGTTTGAGGGAGGCCCTTAACATATACTACACTGACTGGAAGTTGGCCGTGGAGAGCGGCCTCTTCGACGTCATGGCCCATCCAGACTACTTCAGGAAGTATCTCCACTATACTATCCCTGAGCCTCTCACATTGGAGGATTATGGCTCGATGTTGTTTGAGGCCGTCGAGAGTATGGTGAGCTATGGTGTAGGAGTTGAGGTCAACCCCTCTGGATATAGGCATGGCATAGGGGACTGCTATCCATCCCTAGAACTCCTAGGTGTTATGAAGGATTGGGGCATCGGAACGGTGACTGTGGGCTCGGACAGCCACAGGGTTGAGGACCTGGGGTCGAGGCTTGAAAAGGCCGTTGCAAGGCTGAGGAGCGCATCCTACGAACATATCTGCACCTTCGAGAAGAGGAGAAACCGCGTTTTAAGCCTCGACGAGGTCTGCAGCCTCATCAACCCTTAATGAAACCTTTATTTATCCAATATCCTCGGTTCTCCTCTGAGGAGTAAAATTAAGATAGTGTCGTATCCATCTATTCAATTGCGGGTTTAATATGTCTGGGTTGAGGGAAGAACTTTTCTCCCACATAGAGAGGAGCAGGGGGGAGATGGTCGGCTTTCTTAGGAAGCTTGTCGGGATCGACACTCAGGTACCGCCTGGCCAAAACTACGATGTCATCTGCGATGTCATCGCGGATAAGCTGGCCGAGTGCGGATGTGATGTGGCCATCCATGAAGCCCCTGAAAGGTATCTGAGGCTCTCAGGCGCTGAGCATCTAGGGTTGAAGGGTCCTAGGAGCAATGTTGTGGCTAGGTATAAAGGGGGGAGGGGAAAACCCACCCTCCATCTAAGCGCCCATATAGATACAGCCCCAATACAGGGAGAAGGGTGGAGTGTGAACCCCTTAGGAGGAGAGGTTACGGCTGATAACCCCTATGGCAGGAGCCCATATGATAGAGGTGGGGGCTACCTCTGGGGGAGGGGTGCGAGCGACGACAAGGGGGAGTGCACGGCCATGGTCTACGCTGTTAAGGCGCTCAACGAGCTTGGCGTAAGGCTTGACGGGGATATAATCCTAACGGCTAACTGCGACGAGGAGATAGGGGGAATCGCAGGGCTCGGCTTCCTCATAAAGGAGGGCATAGTGAAGGCCGACTATGGGGTTCAGCTCGACGGCTCCCTAACCGGAATAGGCCTCGCAGCCCAGGGGAGGGCCCGCTTCATCATACGCACGCTGGGAAGGTCATACCACGGCCAGGTTCCAATACTCGGGATAAACGCCATTGAGAAGATGTCGAAGATAAACGTCGCCCTAAACGACTATTGGAGGAACGTCCTCCTCAGGAGGAGGAGGCCCACGCCTGGAATCGAGCTCCCATCGGAGCTCAAGGAGGCTGGTGTAACCGAGCTCACGGCTATGCTGAACATAGGGACCATCAAAGGGGGTGTCCAGGGGGCGACCGTCCCAGACAGGTGTGAGGAGGAGATCCTCAGAGGGATGATCCCCGGAGAGACCCTCGATGATGTCAGGAAGGAGATTATATCCGTGATAGAGGGGGTTAGGGCCACTGATATGGACTTGAGATACGAGCTTGAGCTGATAAACTTCAGGGAGGGCTATGTCATGCCACCAGAGCACCCATATGTACAAGAGGTGAGGAGCCTAATCAAGGATGTCATAGGGAGGGAACTCCCCTTCACTGGAACCCTAGCCAGCACGGATATGAACTATCAGGTGAACGAGGGGGGGATGCCATGCGTCAACTTCGGGGTTGGAGGCCCCTACAGCAACGCCCACAGGCAGGACGAGTCCGTGGCCGTTGACGAGGTTGTTGAGTGCACCAAGATAGTCGCGCTCCTCTGCCTTAGGATGCTCGGAGGTCACGCTTAGGCCTTAAGATGGGGGAGGCCTCACGCCCAGGGTGAGCATCAGCTCCACCACCCCCCTCCCCCTGAGCACGTTGAGCCTGATGGTGTCTCCAGGTCTATGATACCTCTCCAGGTGCACAACCAGGTCGTAGAAGCTTCTAATCTCCCTCCCCTCCACCCCTATTATTACGTCCCCTCCCACCCTCACCCTGGCCCCATCTATCACGAGATCCA
>JAGTQJ010000107.1 GCA_018396515.1 Candidatus Bathyarchaeota archaeon
GTGAGGGGGGGCGAGGTCCAGGTTAGATCCTACCCCTCCTCCTTCAGGGGTGACTACTCGACCTCCGGATACGAGTACTTCGAGTCCCTCGCCCTGGCAGACCACGCTGAGGAGGTGGGCATGGAGCTTGTGAAGCTCATGGATGCCGAGAGGTGCCCCTCGGGGGAGATGGACCTCATCCTCACAGGTGACCAGTTGGCCCTCCAGATACATGAGAGCTGCGGCCACCCGACAGAGCTTGACAGGGTGATGGGGACCGAGGCGGATATGGCCGGCACAAGCTTCCTAACCCCGGATAAGCTGGGGAGGTTCATGTACGGCTCGAAGAACGTGAACTTGGTCGCCGACGCCACGGTCCCAGGGGGGCTGGGAACCTTCGGCTACGACGACGAGGGGGTTAAAGCCAAGAGGGTCTACCTAGTCAAGGAGGGCCTATTCGTGGGCTATCAGACCTCGAGGGAGACGGCCGCGGCCCTGAACCTGAAGGAGAGCAGCGGGGGGATGAGGGCGGACTCGCCCCTCTCCCTCCCAATAATCAGGATGACGAACATAAACCTCCTCCCCGGAGGCTGGAAGGCCGAGGAGATAGTCGAGGATACCAGGGACGGGATCCTTATGATGACCAACAGGTCCTGGAGCATAGATGACAAGAGGATAAACTTCCAGTTCGGCACGGAGGTGGGATGGAGGATAAAGGACGGGAGCAGGGAGGCCCTGGTGAAGAACCCGACCTATATGGGGGTGACCCCAAGGTTCTGGGGCTCCTGCGACGCGGTCAGCGGAGACGACTGGAGGATGTGGGGAACCCCGAGCTGCGGGAAGGGGATCCCAGGACAGGTGATGTACGTGGGCCACGGCTGCGGGACGGCGAGGTTCAGGAGGACCAGAGTAGGGCTGATATGACTGGAGGTGATCTGAATGGTCCTAGACAGGCTTCTAGACGTGGCCGAGAGGGCTGTTAAAACTGCTTTGAGGATGGGGGCCCACCAGTCCCAGGCATCATCCTTCATCCTCGACGCGGCCCTGACAAGGTACGCGAACTCCCAGATCCACCAGAACGTCGCCTACAGGTCTGGAGGGGTCTCCATCAGGGTGGTCCTCCAGGACAGGAGGATGGGAGACATAGAGGCCTTCACCCTCGAGGAGGAGGGGGTTGAGAAGGCCGTTGAGGACGCCCTAAGGATAGCCAGGGCATCGAGGCCAAATCTGGACTTCAAAGGCCTGCCGGAGCCAATGCCCTGGAGCCCCTTGGAGGGGGCCTTCGACGAGGAGACCTCCCTCTGCACACCCCAGGACAGGGTTCAGATGGTGAGGGAGGCCATAGAGACAGCCCACGCCAGGTCGCCCCTTGTGAGGGCTGTGGCCGGGAACCTCTCCACAAACTCGGCTTACTTCGCGGTGGTCAACTCCCTCGGGGTCTCGGCCAGGGCCTCCCTGACCACCGCTAGTATGAAGACGACGGTCATCTCCGAGTTCGAGGGGACTGAGGGGTTCAGCACGGCCGAGAGCTACTCCAGGAGGGTGGGGGACATAGACCCAGCCCAGCTCGCAGATGAGGCCGCCGAGAGGTCCGTTAAGGGGGTTAAGCCCGTGAGGGCTCAGCCCGGGGATTACGAGGTCGTCTTATCCCCCCTCGCGGTAAGGGCTCTCTTCTCCTACATCTCAAGCATGGGGTTCTCAGCATCCTCCTACCAGGATGGGAGCTCCTTCGTCAGATACTTCTCAGGCCAGAGGGTCTTCGACATGAAGCTGAACGTCAAGGACGACGCTTTAGACCCCAGAACCCTCTACATGCTCCCCGTGGACGGGGAGGGGGTTCCCAAGAGCAGTATGAAGCTCATAGCCTCAGGCGAGGCGCTCCCAGAGGGGATATGCTACGACTCCCTAAGGGCTGGCAGAGAGAATAAGAAGAGCACAGGCCATTCACCTCCACCCATAGGTAGGAGGCTCCTAGACCGCCCGGTTCCATACAACGTGATAGTGGAGCCTGGAGACTCGAACCTGGATGAGATGATAGAGGAGACGAAGTATGGCCTGTTCATAACCGACCTATGGTACATAAGGCCCGTCGAGCCCACGAGGGTCGTCCTAACAGGGCTGACCAGGGACGGGACCTTCCTCATAGAGGACGGAGAGCTCTCGAAACCGGTCTTCAACCTAAGGTTCACGGACAGCATGCTCTCAGCCCTCTCAGAGATCCCCCTCCTGGGCGAGGAGGTTAAGACCTTCGAGACCAACGCTGTGCCCGCGATGAAGCTGAAGAAGATGAGGTTCGTGGGGGTTTCAACCTACTAGCCTCAAGAATCTCAATCCTCTATTTTTATAGACTTCATTGAAACCATAATTATCATCCCATTTAGCCATTTAGGTCTGAATAGAAGAGAGGATAGAGAAAAGTGAAATTAGATACCATGTTTATCTTTTGAGAGTTGAACCGGGTCTATAGGAGATTAAGTCAAGCAATTGAAACGCTCATGTTCTTGTTCTTAGATTTTGAACAGTCATTCTAAAGCCTAGCATTATACCGACCACTAGTTCAACATTTCTATTGGTAGGAATGTTCGATGAGTTGAATATAAGAAGTGCTGTTTCATATGCCTTGACCCTCATCCTGCTGGGCAGCCTTTGGGGAGTGGCCATATTCAACTGGAGGAGCATACATCTCCTCAACGAGCCTCCAATGGACCCCAGCCCTCTGAAAAGGTTCTCCTCCGAGGATGAGTTGAGGGCCTTCCTTAATAGGAGCTCTCCAGGGAGCACCATATTCTATGGACCCCTTGGTTGGCAGATACCAAGGGGGCCGGTATCTCCGACCCAAGCATTGAGTGCAAAGATGGCGGCTATACCTGAGGCTCTCGACTACTCTGGCACCAATATTCAGGTTGAGGGGGTTGACGAGGCAGACCTGGTGAAGACGGATGGTAGATACATCTACATCTCAGCAAATGGCTCCATCGTGATCGTTAGGGCCCATCCACCTGAAAATGCGGAGGTTCTCTCCAGTATCCCCCTAAACCGCTCCGTTGGAGAGATATTCTTGAACGGGGATAAGCTTGCCGTCTTCCTCCCAGAGGGGCCGCCAAAACATGTCTTTACCTCAAGGAGGTTGATGGCTCCACAGTTTGAGGCACAGACCATTGTCAAGATCTTTGACATCACTGACAGGGCTCATCCCGTTGAGGAGAGGAGCATAGAGGTTGATGGACACTATTTGAGTTCGAGGATGATAGGGGAGTACATCTACCTCGTCACGATTCAGCCCGCCTATCTCAAGGGCGGCGAGCCGGTCACCCCGAAGATAAGGACGAGGGAACTGGCCGTAACCATCCCGGTATCCTCCATATACTATGCCAACTATACTGACAGCTCATACGCCTACACAAACATCTTCTCCATGAGCATATTGGAACCGGGAAGGCCCTTAAACCATGAGTCCTTCCTTGTAGGGGCTTCAAGCTGCATCTACGTGTCCACGGGCCATATCTACATCACGGTCCCGAGATATGACCAGCAAGGGGCTGGAAGGGTTGAGAAGACCTCCATATACAAGATAAGGATAGATGATGGGAAGATAATTTACTTGGCTGGGGGCGAGGTCCCCGGATGGGTGCTGAACCAGTTCTCCATGGATGAGTTCGACGGCTACTTCAGGATAGCGACAACGATGGGCAGGCCCTGGGGCGAGGCTGTGAGGCTGAGGAATAATGTCTACATCCTAAACTCTAGCCTAGGAATCACCGGGAGGCTTGAGGGGCTGGCCCCCGGTGAGGAGGTCTACTCGGCCAGGTTTATTGGTTCCAGGTGCTATCTGGTAACCTTCAAGAAGGTTGACCCCCTCTTCGTCTTAGACCTGAGCAGCCCCACCAATCCTAAGGTACTCGGCAAGCTGAAGATCCCAGGGTACTCTAACTACCTCCACCCATATGATGAAGGCCACCTGATAGGCATCGGAAAGGAGACCGTAGAGGCCGAGGGGGGAGAACTCGCTTGGTATCAGGGTGTGAAGATCTCCCTATTCGATGTCAGCGATGTAGAGAACCCGAAGGAGCTGGCAAAATACACGGTTGGAGATAGGGGAACGGACACACCAGTTCTAAGGGATCATAAGGCACTGTTATTCATCGGGTCTAGGAGCATGCTCGTGCTCCCGATACTGGAGGCTAGGATAAACCCGGGGGCCTACCCTGGAGGGGTTCCACCCAACGCCCAGGGCAACTACGTGTATCAGGGAGCCTACATCTTCAGAATATCCCTGGAGGGTGGGATAGAGCTCTTGGGCAGGATCACCCACATGGATGGCGTTGATGACCTGGCCAGGAGCGGCCTATACTTCGAATCCCCTTACGCTGTTAAGAGGGCGCTTCACATCGAGGATACAATTTACACCATATCAGACAGGATGATTAAGATGAACAGCCTAGAAACTCTAAAAGAGGTCAAAAGGGTCATACTTCCATAGCAATGTTGAAATACCTCAATTTTCCGCTTTTATGGTCGGCTGCAATCCTTTTAGAGGGGTTCACCATCTAGAGGATGGAGTTGGGATGCTGGACATAAGGCTGATCAGGGAGCATCCTGAGCAGGTGCGGCAGAACATCGCTAGGAGGTACGACCCCGAGAAGCTCAGGCTCCTGGACGAGGTCATAGAGCTGGACAGGAGGTGGAGGGAGCTGACAACCAAGGTGAACGAGCTCAGGAGGAGGCGGAATGAGCTGAGCGAGGAGATCGGACGCCTCATTAAGGAGGGCAGGGACCCCTCAGAGCTGAGGAGGATGGCGGAGATGATACCAGAGATGATCAAAGAGGCTGAGGCTGAGAGAGATGAGTGCTGGGAGAGGGTGAGGAACGGCTTGATGAGGCTTCCCAACCTCCTCCATGAGTCAGTGCCATACGGAGTGGATGAGAGCCAGAACGTGGAGGTTAGGAGGTGGGGTGAACCTCCAAGCTTCCCCTTCCAGCCCAGGAGCCACGTCGAGATCGCCTCCTCCCTAGGCCTCATAGACCTCGAGAGGGCGGCGAAGGTCTCCGGGGCGGGCTTCTACTACCTAAAGAACGAGTTGGTCCTCCTCGACTACGCGATAATCCGCTTCGCGATCGACCATCTCCTCTCGAAGGGCTACACCCTCATAGAGCCCCCCTTCATGCTCAGGAGGAG
>JAGTQJ010000106.1 GCA_018396515.1 Candidatus Bathyarchaeota archaeon
CGTCTATAACCCTCTCAGCTTTGATATCCCTTTTACGAGCTATTTTAGAGATGACTCCATCCCTAATACCTATGTTAGCCCTGAACATGGATTCCCTGTACCATCGAATATTTTTCCATTCTTAATGACGATGTCGAATACATCTCCATTACTCATATCTCAATCCCTCTCCTATTTCCTATCCGGGAAATGTTATTATCACTGTCAGGTGGGGTTTATATTGATAGGGGGATCCTCCTAAGGCTGGGTATTTTATCGAAGGCCGTGTCGTCTGAGATGATCTCCCCGTCCAGCGTGAGGGCTGATGCCGCGATGAGGCTGTCGAAGTATGTGAGGCCGTGGCTCTCCTCAAGATCGCACTGGAGGGCCAGCAGGGCTATGCTCATGGTCCTCTCCTCCCTAGCATTCATCCTCCTGAGGGCTTCATGGAGAGCCAGCATGGCATCCCTCACCTGGCCAGCTCTCCTACCCCGGCCCCTTAACACCATTTGGAACTCAAGAGTTGAGGTATCAGGGACTACGACGTTGCTCATCCTCTTCAGCCTCTCGAGGGCATGGTGATGCTTAGGATCCCTGGGATTTAGGGCGAATAATAACTCGGTGTCAGCCACGGGCATGCTCAGCTAACCACCTCTCAGCTCTCACCTCATCCTCAGCCTCGACATAAGGCTCTCCGACAGCCTCCTCGAGAACCTTAAAGGGGTCTATGGGTAGAGGCTGGATAACTATCCTCCCCCCCTCCACTCTCAAAAGGACCCCCTGCCCCTCCCTCAAGCCAGCCCTCTCCCGTATCTCCTTGGGGATCACGAGGGTCCACCTCCTTCCTATCCTCGCTTCCTCAGACAAGGGAAATTATCGCTGAGACAAAATAATTCTTCAGATAAAAACATTTTTATCTGATCTCTATAGCGAGATCGACTCTCGTGAGGGTGCTGCCAGGTTAGGGTCTCACCTCCCTGAGGAGTTTAAGCATTCTATCGGCTCGGTCTCTGAGGCTGTATGACGGGTCTCCTAGGATTTTTGGATCCTAGCCCGTGTATCATGTCTTCCATCAATAATTTCATCAAATTGCCACAAAATCAAGTTACTATCATTATTTTTGATCCTCTTTGACCTCTATAATAATCTGATATAGTCGCATCTGAGATGCTTTTCAAAGACCTTTGTATCTCCAACCAAATATCCTCTAAATAAGGGGGCTCGTAAGGAAGCAATTTTATCCCTTTATTCTCAACTAGCTTCCTAAGGGAGCCCTGAAGCTCTGGGCGGCAGGTGAATACGGCCAATCCTCCTTTTTTCAGCCTATCCGCTAATCTTAATACCCCTGGGAGGAGGCCTTGCCCCGCGGCCTCCAGCCTCCCGAACTCGTCGACGAAGATGATGGAGGACCTGTCCAAGGCCTCTGATGAGCTGAGCAGTATGGAGTTAGCCCTCTCGAAGCCCGAGGTGGAGAAGGCGTATCTCAGCCCTCCGAAGTGGAACCAATCCGGGCCTTCAACCACCTCCTTAAGCCTCACCAATGGGAAACTCACATGGGATGAGAGGTCCAAGCAATCATACCCTACCAGCCTCCCCTCTAGAAAAAACCTGGGACTCACGAGGCCGTACACCTTTAAGCCCCTTCTCCTACACCTCTCAGCAAGCTCTAGGCAAGCCGTTGTCTTTCCCTTCCTTACGGCCCCCATGATCAGGATTATGACGGGCAACCCCCAATGAACCATAAGTCAAGAGGATTAAAAATCCCCAGCTCATATAATATCTATTGGTGTTCTTCGCAGCTAGTTGATGGCCCCTCCTTCAGCATTTCCCTTAGCCCATACTTCGACCCTTTCCCCTCGCTTTGACCATTGACGGTTTTATGAAGGCTTCATGGACGACTTGCTTAAGTCATTTAGCCGGATCTCGCGACCTCAATTATTCATTAGGGCAACATTGAAGAGGGTATTCCATGAAAAATATTAAAAACCATTTAAAATTTGGAATACATGGTGATATGATTTGGGTCTCCTTGCTAAAGTTACCAGTAAAAGTATGGTGACGATCCCTGCGGAGATCATGAGGAAGTATGGAATTAGGAGTGGGATGAGGGTTAAATTCGTTGAGACAGAAGCCGGAATACTCATGATTCCGATTCCAAGCTTTAAGGATCTTCGTGGGATAGACCGTCAATATGCTTCAGAGATGATTGAATGCGTGAGGGAGATTGAGGCTGAGCATCGCAGGGAGGCAAAAGAGTGAAAAGATATGTGATAGATGAGGTATTCTCTTCCTCCACTTCATCGATGATGAAAATGTTAGACCATATCTTGATGAGATTATCACGGGAAAGGTTCAGGCCTTCATCTGTGATGTAAATCTTGCAGAATATTATTACAAGATATGCGAAAAGCTTGGAAAGAAGATTGCCGATCTCCGCTACCACCAGATAAGATATTCGAACATTACTCCAATCGAAACAGATGAAACTCTAACTTTGAAGGCAGGAGAGAAAAAATGCAAATACCGAGGCTCGCTTTCACTGGCTGACTGTTTCGCTCTGGCCCTCGCTGAGGTGAAGGAAGCAACCCTCCTCACAACGGACAGCGAACTGGCAAAGGTTAGAGAAGTAACTGTTAAACACTTCTCGGTCTAAAACCAGATTGTTTTAAGCTTTTGCTGTGGAGTTTAACTCGCTAACCAGTAAATTTAGCGCCCTTGTATAGCTATTCAACAAAGCTGATAGGATAGGCAGAGTAAAGAAGGCTCCACGTTTTCCACTTCTTGGGTGGATATACCTCTGTAGGTTTTGGTTCTGGAAAATGTTAAGAGGGTTTAAGCCTAATGCTTCATGTATGTCCGAGGAGTTTGACATCCTAATAGTTAATGGGCTTATAGTTGATGGGGCCGGTTCAGGGGCCTATAGGGGCTCTGTCGCTATTAGGGGTGAGAGGATAGCTGAGGTGGGAGGGGATGTTAGGGGTGATGCTAGGATCGTCCTGGATGTGGGTGGGTTGGCTGTGGCTCCAGGGTTCATCGACGTCCACAACCACGGTGACCTCTCCATATTATACTACCCGGAGGCTGAGGGCTTCCTAAGGCAGGGGATAACCACCTTCGTCGGCGGGAACTGCGGGACCAGCCCAGGCCCCTATGGAGACTATTTGGGTTATGCATATTTCCTATACGACCTGTTCTGCGATGTTGCGCCCCACATGTACTACCTCGACAGGGTTCTACCTAGGGATCTGGTGAATGAGAGGCATAGGGAGCTTTACGGGTGGGAGATAGACTGGCACACCATGGGTGAGTTCTTCAAGAGGGTTGAGGCCAAGGGACTGAGCCCCAACTATGTACCATTAGTCGGCCACGGGGAGATAAGGACGCTGGTCATGGGCCAGGACTACAGGAGGAAGGCGACTAGGAGGGAGGTGAGGAGGATGCAGGAGGAGGTCAGGCGGGCCATGGAGGAGGGGTGCAGGGGCCTCAGCGTGGGAAGGGACTATGAGCCAGGATACTACGCAGACCTCGAGGAGCTCGTAGCATGCGCAAGGGTGGCAGCCCGGTATGGGGGCATATACACGAGCCACAGCCTCCGCACAGGGCTGAGGAGGGAGAGGAGGCCTGGGGAGCCTCCCCCGCCGAAGGCGAAGGGGGTTCAAGAGGCCATTGAGGTGGGGAGGAGATGCAAGATCCCCATCCAGATATCCCATCTAAGCCCCCTCTACGACGTCTACCCAGCCGGGAGCGAGGTCATGACCGAGGCCTCGGTGAAGGCCACATTGAAGCTCATAGACGACGCGAGGAGGGAAGGGGTCGACGTGAGCTTCGACGTGATACCCCACCACCTGACAGGGGGCATCTACACCTCCCCATGGCTGGCCGGCCTTCTGCTCCCATGGCTAAGGGTCACAGGCTCAAGAGAGAGGCTGGCCCAGGCCCTGAGGATGGAGGAGTTCAGGGCTGAGATAAAGGCCTCCATCATGTCAGGGAAGTGGTACGGCCTGAACCCGAACATAAACCCGAACTGGGCCGCAGAGCCGACCATAGTCAGCTGCAGGGAGGAGAGGTTCATGGGCAAGACCTTAGCCGAGGTCGCGGAGATGCTTGGGCTGGAACCCATAGACGCCCTGATGGAGGTGTTGGCCAGGGATCCCGACACTAAGGCCGTGAGGAGGGGGGATGACGACTCCGCCAAGCTCATGTTCTACAAGCATCCAGAGATGATGATCGGGATAGACACCTTCGCCCTAGATGAAAAATGGGAGTGCCGCCACCCACCATGGTACATGCCCAACGAGAACAGCTACGGAGGGCTTCCGAGATACTTCAGGAGGGCTGTTAGGGAGACGAAGACCCTGACCCTAGAGGAGGCGGTGAGGAAGGTGACATCCCTGCCAGCCAGGAAGTTCAGGCTCAGGGACAGGGGGATCATAAAGCCCGGAGCATACTCCGACATCGTAGTCATGAACCCCGAGACCATCACTGACAGAGGGGACCAGCTGGAGCCTAGGAGATACCCCGAAGGAATAGAGCATGTCATCGTGAACGGCGTATTGGTCGTCGAAAGGGGGAGACACACAGGAGCCAGGCCCGGCAGAATCCTCTACAGAGAATAAGCTTACGCTAATTTACTCCCCTAACTTCACGACAGGCTCAATAGCATTAATCGATCTCTTTTCAAGCCCTTTCCATCATGCTGCTGATAAATATTTCTTGAACTCTTTATTTTATATCAATAAACTGTAGAATTTATAGATATTTGTCCTAGTCACCTTTCATATGATGCTATTACATGTAATCCCAGTTCTTCTGCGAGCTTCTTGGCAGATGGATGTATTAAGTATCCGAAGAGCACTCCAACAACTTCTATCCCCATCTTCTCGGCTATTGGGGTGTAAGTGTTCTCATAGAAGTTCTTAACCTCAGATCCAAATATCCTAGATTTTACCTCCCCCACAACGATAGCCCTTTTGCCTTTAAGCAACCCCTCACCGTAAAGGTTGACCTCAACCAACCTACCTTCAACCTCAACGAACTCCCTCCTAAGCTCCTCAACCTCCACTTCCAGATGTCTGGAGAGCCAGCCCGGTAGGACAACCCTAGCGACATCCTCAAGCCCAAAACCCAATGTATCACTGAGCCTACCCACCTCTGTCCTAAGACTCTCCAGACCAGCCACGAACTCCCCGAGTCTCTCCTCTGTTTTTAGTTGGGCTTCTGTTAGGGCTTCCACTCTCTCTGTCAGCTTTTCAAGTCTCTCCTCTGTTTTTAGTTGGGCTTCTGTTAGGGCTTCCAC
>JAGTQJ010000112.1 GCA_018396515.1 Candidatus Bathyarchaeota archaeon
GGGGGTTGCGGTCACGGCTATGAGCTTTGCCCCTAGCTCCCTCGCCTCCCTCATCGCCGCTAGGGTGAATGGGGTTCTCCCAGATGCGCTGAGCCCCAGGACCACATCCCTCCGGCAGACGCCTCTATTATGGATCTCTCTCCTAGCATTCTCCTCGTCGTCCTCCGCCCCCTCCATCGAGCGGTAGAGGGCCTTCCTCCCACCCGCCATTATCGCCTGTACGAGGCTGGGAGGGGTTCCGAATGTGGGTGGGATCTCAGCGGCCTCCATGACCCCAATCCTCCCACTTGTGCCTGCCCCAACATAGATGAGGCGGCCTCCCAGCTTTAGCCCCTCTATTACGAGCTCGACTGCCTTGGCTATTTTTGGGATCTCCCTCCTAACGGCTTCGGGAACCTTCATGTCCTCAGAGTTTATAGCCTCAAGGATCTCCAGAATATTCCTCCTATCTATATCCAATGTCTCTGGATTTCTCCGCTCCGTTGGAGCCTCTTCAACCTCTACATTAAAATCTTCAAATTCATCTCTCACCTTATCCTCTGGTTTTGTTGACCCAGGACACATTGAGTTCTCACTTCCATATACATATTCAGCTTTTTAGCTTTTTAGCTGGATTCTTAAGCATCCAATGCTTGATCTGATGTTCATCTCATGAATGTAGATAACTTTTTTTGAAGGTCTCTCCTAGATTGTATGGTTCCATGGGACGGGCGCGGCGCATTGGGTGGAGGCGGGGGATTCCCACATAGAATGATAATGGAGATATACGAACAGCCGAAGGCGCTAGAGGATACCATGGTCAAAGAGGATGATGAGGTGAGAAGGGTCGCTGAGATTATAGATCAGCGGAGATGCGAGTTGATCTATATCACGGGGAGCGGGACGAGCTACCATGCAGGGCTTGCGGGAGGCTACGCCCTCTCCACATTGACGGGCATGATAACCAGCACGATTCCGGCCTCAGAGTTCGAGAGCTGGATACCCCCCTCGATCCCTAGGAGGTCTCTCCTCCTGGCGATCTCCCAGTCCGGGGAGAGCTCAGACATTCTGGAGGCCGCCAAGGCTGCATCCGGGAGGGGTATAATGGTAGTCGCCCTCACAAACACGCCTGGGAGCCCCCTCGCTGAGGTCTCGGACCATGTCCTGCTCACCCATGCTGGTAGGGAGTATGCTGTGGCGGCTACGAAGACCTACACAGCTCAGTTATCCATCCTATATATGCTCTCCCTAGAGTTAGCCCGCCTCACCGGCCTGGCTCCGTGGAGTGTCGAGGAGCTGAGGGCCTCCCTCTCCTCGACCCCAAGGCTCGCAAGGGAGGCTCTGATGATGAATGATAAACCCATAGAGGGCCTCGCATACAGATTCAGACAGTCGAACTACTTCTTTCTGCTGGGAAGTGGGCCTAATTATGCGACGGCCCTCGAGGGGGCTCTTAAGCTGAAGGAGGCCTGCAACATATATGCTGAGGGTTTCGCGGCGAGGGAGTTCCTCCACGGCCCGATCCAGCTTATAAGCGGAGGGACCCCATCGATATTCATAGCTGCGGGGGAGGATGTTAAGAGGCTCATGAGGCTGGCTCTCTCCATAAAGGGCTTCGGGGCGCCATTGATCCCCGTATCCGACAGGCCTGAGGGTCTCTCAGCGGTCTCACAAGAGGTGGTCAGGGTCCCAGGGGGGCTCCCCGGGATCTTCTCCCCAATAATCTTCATAATCCCCCTCCAGCTCTTCGCCTACTATGGTTCAAAGGCCCGAGGCCTTGACCCTGATAGGCCTGAGAAGTTGAGGAAGGTGGTCAGGTGAGGGTTGGATGAGGGTTAGGTGCCTCCTCTTCGATATAGATGACACACTTTATGACTCGACCCTACAGATGGGTATGGCCAGGTTGAACGCCATCAGGGCGATGAGGGAGGCAGGCCTCCCGGTCGATCTGGAGACGGGGTTGAGGGCCCTCGAGGGGATCGTCGAGGAGTTTGGCCCCCATTACAACAGGCATCTGGAGCGCCTGGGCCTGAGATGGAGCCCGAAGATCATAGCGGCCGGGGTGATAGCCTATAGGGAGACAAGCGCGGCCTACCTGAAGCCTTATCCCGACACCTTTCCTGTCCTTCTAAGGCTGAGGGAGTCTGGATACCTCCTGGGGAGCATCTCCGAGGGGAGGTCGGTTAAGCAGTGGCAGAAGCTTATACAACTTGGGATACATCACCTCTTCCACTCCGTCGTCGTCTCCGAGGAGGTGAACTCGGAGACCGTCACCCCCGAGCTCTTCGAGAGGATTTTGAAGGAGCTTGGCGCCTCCCCAGGGGAGGCCATCTTCATCGGCAATCAGCTTGACACGGATATATCAGCTGCTAATAGGCTGGGGATCCTATCCGTGAGAATTAGGAAAGGTAGATTTAGGAATGATGAGCCCATCAATGAGATGATGATCCCCAAATTTGAGATAGGTGAGCTCTCCGAGATATTCGATGTATTGAAAATGGTAAATTAAAGTTTATTAAATATTTCTAGGTAAAATGTGATTTTTACAGGAAGGTTTAAACTTCCCAAGGTGAAAGAGGAGGATGAGGAGACTAATAGATGAAGTTTAGGAGAGATACATCTGAGTTCTATGTTCCAGATGGCAGGCCGTTCGATGATGCTTTGAGGAGGACGACCCATATGGGCATATGCGCCCATCAGGACGACCTCGAGATAATGGCCATCCACGGGATCTTGGAGTGCTTCATGGCTGGTGGGAGGGGCTTCCTGGGCGTGACCGTGACGGATGGGAGGGGTAGCCCTAGGGGTGGCCCATACGCCTCCTACTCCGATGAGGAGATTCGAAGGATCAGGATGGAGGAGCAGAGGAAGGCCGCGGTGGTTGGAGGGTACAGCGGTGTGGTCTTCCTCGATTATCCAAGCTCCGCTTTGAGAGGCCCCGAGAGCCGGGATGTGGTGATGGATCTGAGGGATTTGATATCCCTGGCGAGGCCCTCGACGATATATACCCACAACCCTGCGGATAAGCATGATACCCATGTAGCTGTAGCCCTGAGGGTTATAGAGGCCCTGAGGATGCTCCCCGAGGGGTTTCACCCGAGGAGGCTTTATGGATGTGAGGTCTGGAGGGATCTCGACTGGATGTTGGATGAGGATAAGGTCGTCCTAGACGTCTCAGCCCATGAGAACCTTTCTCAAGCCCTTCTAGGGATTTATGATTCACAGATACTAGGGGGCAAGAGATATGACCTCGCCACCATCGGGAGGAGGAGGGCCCACGCCACATATCATGACCCCCATGCGCCAGATGCCGGGTCCGCCGTAGTCTATGCGATGGACCTGACCCCCTTGATAAGGGAGCCAGAGTTGAGCATCGTGGAATATGTGATCGGGTATATTGATAGGTTTAGAGGGGATGTCTCCGACAGGTTGGAGAGGCTTCTAAAAGAGGCTTCAGTCGATCGACCTTAATGGCTCAATTACAGCCTCGAGATCCCTAGTTGGGCATCAGGGAAGATGGAGGTCCTCCCTTCCAGCGGCTCCCCAGAACCTCTCGACTATCCTGCCAAGCCCTTCGGGCTTCCTCTCCTCGAGCCAGAGCTGGGAGTAGAGGTTTGATAGGGTGAGGTAGTCGGAGGCTGTCGCCAGGCCTCTGAGGATCCTCACCCCCACCTCCAGCATTCGACGGATGAAGCTGAGATCCTCTGGTAGGGGTGTGCCTTCAACCTCCCTAAGAGCCTCCTCCCATCCCTCTCTAATCTCCTCCTTCTCTCGGCTGCTCAGCCTGTGGTATATGTGGTCCTTGAAGACTATGTGCTTCAGCATGTCTGAGACCTGAGGGGATCCGAACAACCTTCTAGCCCTCAGAACCCTCTCTTCCTCCCCGCTCAAAGCGAGCCACTTCTCCTCCCACTTGCCGCTCCCCTCTGCGAACTCCATGGCCGCAAGCATTAGAGGCTCCAGATGGGAGAAGAGGCACTCCTCCCCATCATCTCCCCAGGCTGTTATGAGGAAGCCTTGGATCCCCTCCTCCCTCGCAGCCTCCAGGAAGCCCTTCAGGTTCTCGAGTGCCGTCTGATAGTTTGGGTAGTATCTGTTCCAGTTGGATAGTCCCGGGCATGCTATCTGCTGGATTCCCCTGTCCTTGAGCATCCTTATCCTCTCCCTGAAGTGCTGCTTATGGGTTGGGGTGTAGTCCCAGTTCGCTATTAGGGCCTCCTTCCAGATCGGGCTCTCCATCAACTCGGTCCACACCTCTTCCTCCTCCCCCCTGAGGTGCATCCCTGTTATCATGTCCCCCCAGAGGATGGGTCTCTTACCCTTCTCGACGGCCATCTTGATCATTCTACCATGATGCTCCTCGTATAGCCTCGGCCCCTCGAATCTCCAGGTCTTGTTGAGGCTTCTCCCCCTACCCAAGGCCCAGGTCTCATCCCCTCCCAGGTGGATGTACCTGGATGGAAAGAGTTCTAGGGCCTCTTCGAGGAGGCTGTAGGCGAACTCCCTGGCCTCAGGGTCTCCTAGGGCTAGGCATCCCTCCCTTGGATTGTGCCATTCGCTGTAGGCCTTGAACTCTGGGAGGGTTAGGATGTTCTCCATGTGGCCTGAGAGCTCTAGGGAGGGGAGAACCTCTACTCCAAGCTTCTCCCCATATTCTATCACCTCTCTCAGCTCCCCCTCTTGTAGCCTCCCCCTCAGCCCCCCTATCTGTGGATACCTCCTCCAGGGGAAGAGATCCTCAAGGTATATGGCCAGATGATCGTATTTGAGGATGAACAGCCATCTTAGGATCCTCTTGAAGGTCTCAACCCTTGGGACTCCTCCCCGAGCTATATCTAGGTGGAAGCCCCTAAAACCGAATCTAAGGTCCTCTAGGATATTCACCTCTGGCAGCCTCCCCCTCCCCTGCAT
>JAGTQJ010000108.1 GCA_018396515.1 Candidatus Bathyarchaeota archaeon
GATAACATTGATGTGGAGGCCGCTACTAAAAAGGGGATCTATGTGACCAATACACCGGGAATTCTTACCGAGACGACGGCCGATTTCACCTGGGGCCTACTACTCGCGATTGCTAGGAGGGTGGCCGAGGCCGACCGCTACGTGAGGTCCAAGAGATGGATACATCCTTGGGGGCCAAAGATGTTTCTAGGCTCAGATGTCCACGGAAAGACCCTTGGGATAATAGGGCTTGGGAGGATCGGGAGGGCTGTTGCGAGGAGGGCGAAGGGTTTCAATATGAAGGTGTATTACTATGATGTGCAGAGAGACATTAGAGCAGAGGAGGAGCTCGGAGTCTTGTATAAGAGCCTTGAAGAGGTCTTAAAGGAGGCCGACTTCATCACCCTCCACGTTCCCCTTACAGAGGAGACACGCCACATGATAGGGAGAAGAGAACTCTCGATGATGAAGAAGAGTGCATATCTCATCAATACATCGAGAGGGGCGGTGGTAGATGAGAAAGAACTGTATAGAGCCCTGAAGGAAGGGGCTATAGCTGGGGCGGCCCTGGATGTATTCGAGAGGGAGCCCATAGACCCGGAGAATCCCCTTCTAACACTCGATAACGTTGTCCTCGCCCCCCACATAGCAAGTGCAAGTGTTGAGACCAGGACAAAGATGGCCGTAACGGCGGCGGAGAATCTTGCCTGCGTCCTGAGGGGGGAAGAGCCTCCAAACCTGGTTAACCCCGAGGTTAAAAAGATAAGGCCTTTGAGAACTCCTGCCTAAGCATCAAGACGCCTCAAGATAGAAGCCCCTTCTCATATTTCTTTTTCAATCTCATAATCATATCTTCGACCATAAGGGAGAGGTTGTAGAGTGGTCTCCATCCCCACTCCTCTCTAGCAGCGGAGTCGTCTATAGATCTAGGCCAAGTCTCAGCTATCTCCTGTCTAAAGTCCGGCCTATATTCAACGGTAAAGTGGGGGATATGCCTCCTTATCTCTTCCTCCAGCTCCCCAGCCGAGAAGCTCATACCAGAAACATTAAATGCGTTATGATGCTTTAATCTCGAGATATCTACCTCCATAAGCTCGATAGCCGCTCTGATTGCATCCGGCATATAAATCATGGGGAGAACAGTCTCCCTTCTCACAAAGCAGACATAGTGACCTTCCTTTACCGCGTAATGAAACATCTCCACGGCGTAGTCCGTGGTTCCACCACCGGGCAAAGCTTCACTGCTTATTATACCAGGGTATCTCACCCCTCTGACATCCACCCCATACTTATAGTAGTAATAGTCACAGAGAAGCTCTCCGGCTAACTTTGTTATACCATACATCGTTTTTGGCCTCATAATAGTGTCCTGAGGGGCCATTTCTCTGGGAGTCTCAGGGCCAAAGGAGGCTATGGAACTGGGGAAGAACACCCTTTCAACATTGAATTCCCTAGCTGCTTCAAGTATATTTCGAAGACCCTCAATATTCACCCGCCACGCGAGCTGAGGCCTCATCTCCCCAGCTGCGGATAGGACAGCGGCAAGGTGGAATATGAAGTCTATTTCATACTCCTTAATGACCTCCCTAACTCTTCGCAGGTCCGTGACATCTAGGAGCTCGAAGGGGCCCAACCGAGCCTCCCCCATTGGTTCCCTTATATCTGTGGCGAGGACATTCTCCATCCCATACCGCTCCCTCAGTTTAGGGGTTAACTCGGTTCCAACCTGGCCTAAAGCCCCCGTGACCAAGACCCTCTTCATAGCCAAAATTCACATAAGTCAATGTTTAATTAAGAGTAAAAAGACTTTGGGAGATTTAAAAAATCAAATTTGTTTAGAGCCAGCTCGGTGACGATTTTATCATGTATCTCCTCTCAACTTCTCGAAATTTTTCGGATGCCTACCTTGCTCGGCCAAGCTCAGGACATATGGGTGGACTGCAGGCATTCAACAATGCCGAGTTTATCTTATGGGCCTTAGGGTCTGGAAGAAGACTTATAAAGATCACTTACTAATGAAGCCAAAAATAGTTGAAGATTTAAAGATAAAATTTATTAATTGAATGATGTTTGCTTTATGTGGGGGCTTTGAGGGATCCGACAGGATTTCTAAGAGCAGAATATAATGAGTTGGTTGAGAGGGCTTTAGACTGGAGGCCGAGGACTTTACAGGGCCCTAGTAAGCCTAGGGCCCTGGTGGATGGGAAGGAGGTGCTGATGCTATGCTCCAACAATTATTTAGGCCTCACAACCCATCCTAGGCTGATTAAGGCAGCAATTGAGGCTATAGAAACCTACGGGGTCGGCTCAGGCGCTGTTAGGCCAATATCTGGCACAATGGATCTGCACCTCATGCTTGAGAGGAGGCTCGCTAGGTTTAAGAGGGCTGAGGCCTCCCTCACCTATCCCACCGGCTTCATGGCCAACTCCGGTCTTATACCCCAACTTGTTGACAGAGGGGATCTCATCGTAAGTGATGAGTTGAATCATGGGAGCATCATAGACGGGGCTAGGCTCAGCAGGGCGGATAGGGTGATCTACAAGCATAACGACATGGAGGATCTCAACAGGGTTTTGGAGGAGGCTGAGAGGCATGATCCACCATACCGGAGGATACTCATAATCACGGATGGGGTCTTCTCGATGGATGGGGATATAGCCCGCCTAGATGAGATAGTAAAGCTGGCTGGAGAGCACGGCGCGATGGTCTACGTTGACGATGCTCATGGGGAAGGAGTGCTGGGAGAGGGGGGTAGGGGCATCGTGAGCCACTTCAACCTCACCCACAAGGAGGTTCATGTGGAGATGGGAACCTTCAGTAAGGCCTATGGGGTCATAGGGGGCCATATCTCCGGCTCGGAGGACCTAGTGAAGTTCGCTTGGAATAAGAGTAGGACCTGGCTACTCAGCTCCTCTCAGCCACCTCCAGTTGTCGCCGCCTGCATAGCCGCCATTGATGTCCTAGAGACAGAGCCATGGCATGTCAAGGATCTATGGAAGAACACAGATTATTTCCGGAGAGCCGTTCAGGATCTGGGATTCAATACTGGAACCTCACAGACCCCTATAATCCCATTGATCGTCGGAGAGAGCGAGAAGGCGAAGATGTTGAGCGAGAGGCTCTATGAGAGGGGGATATACGTTATGCCCATCGTCTATCCAATGGTTGCGAGGGATAAGGCTAGGATCAGGGTTCAGATGCATTCCCAGCTTTCCAGGGAGGAGTTGGACAAGGTCATCGAAGACCTGGAAGATGTCGGGAAAGAGCTGGAGATAATATAGTCAGCTCAAAAAATCTGTCATCTTCCTTTCTTTACCCTGTTTTATGATCTCCCCGCACCTTTGAGGTGATAGAACCTTGAACTCTAGGCCCAATGATGTGAGCATGCTTTGAGCTCCTCTAGCCAACCCCGGAGCGGCGATGATCCCCCTAACCTCTTTCCCAGTCTCCATCCTCAACGAATCGACATACCTTTTCAACTGAAGGACAGCATCTCTACCAGCATCATTCCTTTTAATCTCAACAACCGTGAGTATGCCCCTCCCATCCAGCCCCAGGATGTCTACAAATCCAGGCTCCACCTGCCTCTCCACAGCGAGAGGCTTGAACCCCTCCTCGAGGATGGAGGGCTGACGCAGGATGGCGCTCCTCATCTCCTCCTCGCTCGCATGGAGGAAGAAGGATCCCGTATCCCTCAGACCGAGCACGGCCAAGAGCACGAGTTTGCTGAAAACAACCTCTAAAGACTCCCTTCCTCTTGGGTTATAAGCCCTGACAAAGAGAAGACCATCTTGGATCCTCACTCTCAGGACAGAGCCCGAGGGCTGCCAGTTGACCGGGGAGAGTTCGAACGGCCTATGAACCTGAAGAGAACCATCCGACTTTATTAGGACTATCCTATCCCCTGGCTCCAAGGTCGAGGAGGCTCTCCCATCATACTTCACTGAACACTCTCCGACGATGAGGACGGTGTCCTCCCTAGAGCGCCTCAGCCTGAGGGCCTCGAGAGCCTCCTCAAGAGGGGGATTCTCCAATACTAGCCTCCCTCCCATAACAACCCACTCAAAGAGCTGACAGTTTACATGGACATACACTCACGGATATAGGCTAACCTCCTGGGCCCCTCACAATGGATAGTTTGCCCGTCCGTATCACTTCTTCGAGACCCCGTAGAAGGCAATATGAGGCTTCGAACTTTCATCACTCGTGCAACCTCGGCATAAAGGGCGACGAAGTTCGATCGAAGTCCGAGGACGGGGCCTGGAGGCCCCTTGGAAAGATGAGCTTCGAATTTTTGGACTGAAGTTATAGCCTTGGCCTCTGGAGAGGATCTAGCCGTCATCCTCTACCCTCCATCCACCCCTGGCTGGGTTTCCTCGGGAATTTTTGTCTCAAAAATATGAGACAAAAGGCGCCCTTAGAGGGGGCGCCACCTCCTCAACGGAGTTCAGCATGGTTTTTAAGATGATGGCCATAACTATACCTAGAAGAGGTGAGGGATTGGAGAGGGATGAAGAGGGTAGGATAACCTGGATCACCTGCCCTGAGTGCGGTGCTAGGATAGGGATAATCCTCTCAGTTGGAAGGACTGAGCCCAGCATAAAGCCCATAGGCGAGGAAAAGGTTGAGAGGTTCACATCGATAAGTGAAAGGCTGTCATCCATGGGGGTCGATGTCTCCTTACTCGATATAGAGGACAGGGAGGACGTAACGGTAATCACCCCCAAGAGGTTTCTAGGAGACCTTTGGGGATCGGTAAACGAGGCTGTGAAGAGCCTGGGTGGAGCCTGGATCAGGGAGGGGAAGCAGAGCAGGTGGGAGATAGGTAAACAGCCAGCCTATTGAGCCCGCTCCAGGAGGTTTTCAGCGACCTCCCTAGCCCATTCCCCAAGTTCGGGAAGTTTTAATACCTCATCGAGAAACCCTCTCCAATCGACATTTAGAGCCGCCCTCCAAGAGATGAAGGCATCCATGAGCCTATCGTAGGCTTGCTGATGATATCTGCAAAGCTGGCCCCCCATCA
>JAGTQJ010000002.1:0-5603 GCA_018396515.1 Candidatus Bathyarchaeota archaeon
TTAAAGTCGGCTTATTAAAGCCGATTTGGAGCGGGTCGAGATGGCTGACGTGAGATACGAGATAGAGGTCAAGCCTGAAAGTGCTCTAGTGGAGGTTAGGTTTGCCTCATCTCCTAGTTTCAGCCTAATAGAGCAGGTGCTAGGTCAGTTGAAGAATTACATATCAGATGGATATCAGGTCAAGTTGTTTGGATATATAAATAGGGAGTGTAATTATCTCAGAGCATTCATGCTGGCTCTCTCCCTGTTCGACAAAGAGGATAGGATATCCTTTATAAATAAGGCTAAATTCAGTAAGGCTGAAAGGAGAAGAAGTAAAATATTGATGCAGGAACTTAGAAGAAAAGGTTATAGCGCGAAACAGATATCAAAAGAGTTGGGCATCCCTCTTAAGACCACTTATAGATGGCTAAGCAAAGAGGCTGTTTAAAGCTTTTCTCTTAAAGGTATGAGACATCGTTTACTGATATAATTTACTGATCTAATATCTTCAGGGAACTAGATGCTTTATGAAAGGTGTAAGGTTTAAGGGATTTGAGGGTCCTTTATGATGGATGTGGGTCGAGGCGTGTTAAGCCTTGAAGGGGGTATGTTCGTTCCCGCGCTGCAGTGCTTCATCGATACGTCTATATCCTTTGAGGAGGCCGATTATGTTGTTTTTGGAGCCCCTCTGGACCTCACTGGCTCCTACAGGAGGGGCTCTAGGTTCGCCCCCGGCTCGATCAGGAGGGCAAGCGCCGATCTCGAGGGATACAGCCTCAGAACGGGCCTTGGGAGGAGTGAGATGAGGATAGCGGATTTCGGTGATCTGAGGGGTGGGAGGGATATTGAGGCCCATCTGGAATGCGTCGCGGAGGCTGTTGGGTTAATCTCCAGCTCTGGGAAGGTCCCCGTGATGATGGGAGGGGAGCACACCGTGACCTTGGGCGCTCTAAGGGCCGTGAGGCCGGACCTGGTGGTCTGCTTCGATGCCCATCTCGACCTGAGGGAGAGCCTTTCCGGGCTCGGCCTCTCCCACGCCACATTCATGCGTAGGGCCCTCGAGGAGTTGGATACCCACATCCTCTACATAGGGTGCAGGGCCCTCTCCGGTGAAGAGTTAAGGTTCGTGGAGGAGAACCCGGGGAGGTTGGAGATGGTCACATCCCTAGAGATCCTGAGGGGAGGTTTTGAGAGGGCTGTTGAGCCCCTGAAGGAGGCTCTAGCCTCATCCTCCTCCGTCTACCTTACCATTGATATGGATGTTTTGGACCCCTCGGCCGCTCCGGCGGTATGCAACCCTGTCCCCGAGGGGATAAGCGTGACAACCCTGCTTGATATAATCACGGGAGTAATGGACTTGAGGTTTAGGGGCCTCGACCTCACGGAGGTGACCCCCCTCTATGACTCTGGGTTAACCTCTACCCAGGCCGCATATATTATTCTCGAGGCTATCTATAGCTTTGAGTCAGCCCGGTCGAAGAGGGGAGTAGATATAGGGGGCGGTTGAGAAGATTATTCTGATGCAGGCTGAAGAGCTGGAGGAGGCGTTCGAGGAGGAGGCCATACAGCCCCTGGGAAGGCCCGCTCCCAGAGACCTTCCACCATCCATCCTACTATCGGCGGGATACGACGGCAGGGCTGAGAAGGCCTTCCTCCGCCTATACGAGCCCTCATCCCAGCAGATCTACATATGGTACGACAACACAGGGCATCTCCCCTACTGTATCTCGAAGAGGAGCCCGGAAGAGCTCAGGAGGAACGAGAAGCTCCTCAGCCATCAAGGCTTCCTAACCCTTGAGCCCATCGAGAGGTATGACGCCCTAAGGGATGAGAAGATCAGGGTCACGAAGATCGTGGCCTCCAACCCCCTGGCCATAGGTGGCCAAGGGAAGTCGGGGATAAGGAACCTGATAGATGAGAGCTGGGAGAGCTACATCCGCTACTACCAGAACTACATCTACGACATGGGCCTGATCCCGGGGATGCCGTACAGGGTGGAGGATGGAAAACTTGTCGAGGTGGAATATGAGCTTCCGGAGGATGTGAAGGAGAGGTTATCCCTCCTCGTCGAGGATGAGGAGGCCGAGTTCAGGGAGCAGATACTGGAGTGGGCTAGGCTCCTCCAGCACCCTGTGCCCCATATCCGCCGCGCATCCATCGACATAGAGGTACAGATGACCCAGGCAGACCGGGTTCCAAACCCCGAGGAGGCCCTGCAACCCATCATAGCGGTCTCATCAGTCTCAAGCGAGGGGCTGAGGCGCGTCTTCCTCCTAGCCGAGGAGGGGATGGAGGAGGACATAATCGAGGGGGCTGAGGTAGAGATATTCCATGATGAGAAGGACCTCATCCAAGAGGCCTTCAGGCTCCTAGACGAGTATCCTGTAATCCTCACCTTCAACGGTGATGACTTCGACCTCAGGTACCTTAGGAGGAGGGGCCAGAGGCTCGGCTTCTCACAGGATGAGATCCCTATAACCTTGGGTAGGAAGTTCGCCTATCTGAGGAACGGCGTCCATATCGACCTCTACAGGTTCTTCCTGAACAGGGCGATCCAGGTCTATGCATTCAGCGACCGCTACAGGGAGAACACCCTCGACGATGTTGCCTCCAGCCTCATCGGGAAGAGGAAGCTTCAGCTGGACTTCTCCACCTCATCGAGGATGGAGGTGGCCAGGTACTGCCTACAAGATGCCCTCATAACCTACGAGCTGACGGCCTTCGACGACGACCTTGTGATGAAGCTGATGGTCTTACTGAGCAGGATAAGCAGGATGACCCTCGAAGACGTGACCAGGCAGGGTGTGAGCAGGTGGATCCTCACCCTCATGGAGTACGAGCATAGGAGGAGGGGATGGCTCATCCCAAACAAGGAGGACATCCTAGCCCTCAAGGGCGAGACGGCGACAAAGGCGATAATAAAGGGGAGGAAGTACCTCGGAGCTATGGTCAAAGAGCCGAAGGCCGGCATCCACTTCGATGTCACGGTTCTAGACTTCGCCTCCCTATACCCCTCAGCCATAAAGAACTGGAACCTCAGCTACGAGACGATCCTCTGCCCCCACCCAGAGGACAGGGCCAACATAATACCTGGAACCCCCCACTGGGCCTGCAGGAGGCGCAGGGGCCTAACCAGCCTCATCATAGGAAGCCTGAGAGACCTCAGGGTGAAGTGGTACAAACCCCTATCAAGGGATAGGAGGCTGTCCAAGGAGGAACGGGTTTTCTACGACGTGGTTCAGAGGGCCCTAAAGGTTATATTAAACGCCTCCTACGGCGTCTTCGGGGCTGAGACCTTCAGTTTTTACTGTCCACCCTTAGCCGAGAGCACAGCGGCCATAGGGAGGTATGCGATGACGCAGACCCTTGAGGCCTCCGAGAAGCTCGGGATAGAGGTGATCTACGGAGACACGGACAGCATCTTCCTAGAGCAGCCTAGGGAGGAGCAGATATTGGAACTCATGGAATGGTCTAGAAAAAACCTGGGGGTCGAGCTGGACATAGATAAGGTCTATAGATATGTGGTCTTCTCTAGGCGGAAGAAGAACTATGTGGGGGTATCCCAAGATGGGAGCGTGGACATAAAGGGGTTGACAGGGAAGAAGAGGCATATACCACCCATCATAAAGGAGGCATTCCTCCAGCTGACAAGGATCCTATCCGGCATAAGGAGACCCGAGGATGTGGAGGGGGCGAAGGAGGCCATTAGGGAGCTCGTGGAGAGGGTCTACAACAGGCTGAGGAATAGGGAGTTTGAGCTTGAGGAGCTCGCCTTCAGGGTGATGCTCGGGAGGAGCCTGTCAAGCTACGAGACCAACCCGCAGCATGTTAAGGCGGCGAAGATGCTCCAGGAGCAGGGGATAAGCCTGGGGGTCGGCGACATAATAAGCTATGTCGTCACCCAGGGAGGGGTAAAACCGGTGAGGCTGGCATCCAAGAGGGATGTAGATGTAGAAAAGTATATCGAATACTTGGAATCCATGTTCGAACAGGTTCTAGAGGCCTTCGAGATGGATCTAGACCAGATAATAGGCCGCCCGAGGATGAAAACCCTCCAGAGCTTCTTCCAGAGATAGCCAAGAAGAAGCTAACTCCCAGGTCATCTCGGGGATGGCTCCACCATCAATATTAACAGCTATCTGGACTTAACAGGGTGAATAATGCATTATACCTTTCGTTCAGCTATCCGAAAGTCTTCAATAGAGGATTGTCCGGAGTTAAGTAGGCTGGGGGAACAGCTTGTTTAAGTCTCTTGTTTAGGTCTTGTTAAGTCTCTTTAAATTTTCCTATAACCAAGATTCAAATTCAAGCCTAACTTTATAAACTGGAACTCAAATTAGATGTGGTAACTATGGGCGAAACATACGTGAAGGTGAGGATTCGAGCGCTGCCCACAAGCCCTGAGTATGAAGAGCTAAGCTTACTTGTAGACACAGGAGCAGTATATTCATGGATCTCTAGAAATCTCCTAGAAAACCTGAGAGCCAAGCCGGTAAGAAAAGGCAGATTCAAGACGATAAAGGGCGAAATCATCTCTAGGGATGTGGGGCACATATTCATCGAATATGAAGGTGAGGTCGCACCAACAACCGTGGTCTTCGCAGAAGAGGGGGATGAAAGTGTTTTTGGCCTCCACGCCCTAGAGAGTCTAGGGCTTGAGGTAGACCCTACAACAAGGCAGGTGAGGAGGAGCGAAGCATTAATAGCCCTATGATCCAACCCTGCAGAGGAAATAGCTGATGGAATTGAAGGGTATATCAACAAATATCAAAAACATTCTCTCCTCATCTCTCTCTTCTCTGTTCTCGGGCATCTATCTCAATGCTTCTCTAAACCAGAAAATTTCTACACTAAGACCATTGATAATACCCTCCGGCGAAACATATATTCTGAGGCGCTAAGTTTAGTGATTTTTGTGAAATCAGCCGGTTTAGAAGGAGACTAAATTTCGACTCATTTCAGGGGAAGGGGATGCCGCTAATGAGTCCTAAGGTCTCTAGAACTCTATGGAGTGAGCATAATACTTATCTATCCTATTATCATATATACCGTTCTTGATTCTAGTCAGTACATATTCAAGTATTCGTAACCATATATCTTGTAATCTGCTTTTTCTCTATCTCATTCTCGTCTAGTTTACGCCATTCGCTAGCTCCGAAAAGTGTTGATGCTATACTTGGATAACTTCAAGAAGATTTTTCACATTGGTGGCCCTGGCCTCAAGGCCGGCCTTGATGAACCCCCATGTAGCGTCATAATTGGACGCAACATCGAATCTGGAAGATCAGAGAACCATGTAGTATATTTCTCAATTAGAGATAAGATATGGCTGAGATTTCGCCGACGCTTGGAGTGGAGAAGATCCTGAGATGGGCGTCCCGATAAATGTTAAACGCCAAATACTCCCTTTTGCTTTCTCGTGAAGATAATTGGCATAGAGCCGTTACTGTAGCTAAGGGTAAAAGGAATCTATCGATGGTTGTTGGGAGTTAGGGTCCAATCAATGGTGAGGCTTAAGATACATAAAATCTTCCAAATTGAAGAGAGAAGTTGAAAATCGATTCTAACAATTAAACCATGAAGCAAAATATGCTTCGTGAACACTCTACGAAATCTTAAAT
>JAGTQJ010000002.1:5676-25642 GCA_018396515.1 Candidatus Bathyarchaeota archaeon
TATATATCAGAGGTTTGTGTAAATTGATCGGTCAGAACGATGTCCGAACTGGTAGATGTGGCGGGTATACTTGATGGTAAGTATGATGGGCAAAGGGTCTCGGTGAGGGGATGGATCTACAACAAGAGGAGCAGTGGAGGCATCCAGTTCCTCATCCTGAGGGATGGCTCAGGGGTGGTTCAATGTACCCTAGACCGGAAGAACATTGGGGAGAAGTGCTTCGAGAGGGTCGAGAGGCTGCCCATTGAGTCCGTCATCGAGCTTGAAGGGATAGTTAGAGTTGATAATAGGGCCCCGGAAGGGAGGGAGCTCTCGGTGGATCGGGTTGGTCTTATATTAGAGTCCCAGCCCGATTACCCGATAACCCATAAGAGGCATGGGGTGGACTTCCTCCTGGATAACCGCCACCTCTACATCAGAGAGCCCAAGATGCAGGCGATCCTCAGGTTGAGGGCTAAGACGATGGAGGCCGCTAGAAGCTGGCTTGTTGAGAATGGTTACACTGAGGCCCACTCCCCCATCTTCACAGCTGCGGCCTGTGAGGGGGGCTCAACCCTATTCGAGGTGGAATACTTCGATGAGGAAGGGGTCTACCTGGCCCAGAGCTGGCAGCTATACGCTGAGGCCATGATAAGTAGCCTAGGCAAGATCTACACCATAGCCCCGAGCTTCAGGGCGGAGAAGAGCAGAACCCGTCGCCACCTAGCGGAGTACTGGCACCTCGAGGTGGAGGAGCCCTTCACAGACCTCTACGGGATAATGAAGGTGGGCGACGAGCTGGTGACACATATCTGCCACACTCTAGCCCGGGAGAGGCCTAGGGAGCTGAGGAGGCTGGGGAGGAGGCCTGAGGAGCTTCTAAGGCTTGAGCCTCCATATCCCAGGATAACCTATGACGAGGCCCTAGAGTTACTGAGGGGGGATGGGATCGAGCTCCTATGGGGTGAGGATATGGGGTGGCAACAGGAGGAGCCCCTGACCAAGCATTTTGATACCCCCTTCTGGGTCACCCACTTCCCGAAGGGGGTGAAGGCATTCTACCATAAGCCCGATCCGAAGAGGAGGGAGGTCACCCTTTCAGCAGACCTACTAGCCCCCGAGGGGTACGGGGAGATCATAGGGGGAGGACAGAGGATAGACGACTATGAGGAGCTTCTCCAGAGGGTTAGGGAGGAGGGGCTAGACCCTGAGGACTACAAGTGGTACCTAGACCTCAGGAGGTGGGGGTCGGTCCCCCACAGCGGCTTCGGCTTGGGCATCGAGAGATTATTAATGTGGATAGCAAAGCTCGAACATATCAGGGATGCCATACCCTTCCCGAGGGACATGAGGCGGGTCTATCCATAATCCCAGACCTCAGCATCCTCAGGCTTATGTTGATGATCCATATACCTGTCGCCAGGGTTGATAGGGCTTCTGGGATGGCTGCACCCCTCCACGGCATGGTCCAGATGATGGGCGTAAAGAGGGCTGAAAATAGGGTGAATAGGCTCAGGCGTTTTATTCCTCTACTCCACAACGAGAGCCCAAGCATGATGAGCGATAAGGGCATCAGGGTGAAGAAGGCAAGTGAGAAGTACAAGTGGACTCTTCCAAAGCTCTCATTGAATATCCCGACCCCTATCAGGGATATGGCATCTGCTAAGAAAAGGTAGGAGCCGAGCCTCCAGGCCCAGCATCCACCAGAGAGCTTCAAGAGCCCCAGGATGAATGTTATCAAGAGTAACCCAGAGGCTGCAAGGCCCGTGTTGAAGATCAATCCCGAACCTCCCACTCCTAGGTCGCTGAGGGCGTTCTCCTTCCAGCTGAACCATGGAGAGGAGGCTATGGAGAGGAAGACTGTTGAGAACCCCAGGACAGTAGCAGCTATTCCAGAAAGACCGGAGAACTGTAAAACTCTATTCTGATTTCTCATAGCTCCCTCACCCCTCGTACTCTGTGGGGTCGGTCAAACCAGCCTCCCTGAAAGCCTCCTTGCGGTTTTTGCAGGATTCGCATACTCCGCAGTGTTTTAGACCATTTAGGTAGCATGACCAGGTGGACTCGAATGGAACCCCAAGCTCATATCCCCTCCTCAGAATTTCCGATTTTGTGACCTCCCCGAAGGGGGCCTCTATAGTTATTTCTTCTTCGGTCCCTAGCCTCGCAGAGGCCTCGAAGGCCTTGTAGAACTCCCTTCTGGTATCTGGGTAGAACGCCTGATCTTCGAGGTGGGCTCCGTAGAATATTCTCCTCGCTTTAACAGATGAGGCGTAGGCTACGGCTATGGATAGGAAGATGCCGTTCCTGAAGGGGACTATCAAAGACCTCTCGAATGATGATGCCACCGGGATCCCCGAGTCCACCAGCGAGGTCACCCCTGTATAAAGCCCCTTAAGGGTTGATAGATCAACCACCTGGAAAGGGAGGTTCAACCTTTTAGCGGTCTTCACGGCGTACTCTATCTCTCTTTGAGCTCTCTGTCCGTAGTTGAATATGAGCGCGTGGACCTCATATCCCTCTGCCCTAGCCCAATATGCCAGAGTCGTCGAGTCGGGCCCCCCGCTCAATATGACTATGCACCTCTCCCTCATTCCTTCACCACCACCTGTAAAACCTCTCGATCGCCTTAAAGATGGAGGACCCGATGAGGTTGATGATCTGCTCGCTCAGGAGAAGCGGGGGGAGCGTTGCGAGGATCGGGAGGTTGAAGAGCTGATTAAGCATCCAGCTTAAGCTTATGGGTATTATCACAGCTATCACAGCTCCAGCCATATAATAGCCTCCACCCAGAAGCTTGGAGGCAGCATATCCCAAGATGCCCGCCAGTAGGCTCATAACCGGCATAAAGACCAGCTCATAAAAGCCAATAAAGGGGCTAACAAGGTTCCCAACAGCCACCCCTATAGCATATCCTAAGGCCAGGATGGGCTTCTTGGCCACAGCCGGCCTGAGCACCCCAGCAACCCTGAACTGGAGGGCGGCGAAGGATATAGGAGCGAAGGCATAGACCATCGCAGCGTATAAGGACGAGTAGATTGTTAAAATTGATAGGTCCCTTCTACTTATCTTCATCCACACCTCACTCTCCCGGGGTTTATTAGGCGGAACGGTCGGAGGTGCCCCCGCCCACCCGCCATGAACAAACAAGTTGGAGGAGGCCTATAAGAATTATCCATTTGACATCTTTAAACATCTTTTGGAAAGGGATTAGGTTTAAATTGGTCATTAATTTGCCATGGTTATTTGGGCCACTAGTTTTTATAGGGATCACGGCATATCTCGTCTAGGGCCTGGGAGATGGGAAGGATAGAGAAGGGGGCGAAATGCACCGTGGTGGGGTGTGGCAGGGATGCAGTCCGCTCCATCTCAACCCCCAGGGCTAGAGCTGCTGGGCTGAATGTTGGTGGGAGGAGGGCATATCTCTGTGAGGAGCATTACAAGGAGTATAAGAGGGGGAGCAGGAAGGAGAAGCTGGTGGAGAAGTGGCGCCACGCGCTCTAACCTACGAACCTGGGCCTCTCCTTAACCCTCAATGGTAGGGGTAGAGGCCTCCATGGCATCCCCCTAACCTCTCTTCTAATCTCATTCACTAGGCTCTCCAGAGTCATGTCCCTTATCTCTCCCTCCCTCCTGACCCTGACGGGGAGGAGGTTCGAGGCCATCTCCTTCTCCCCCATCACGATGATGTAGGGTATCCACTCCCTCTCCGCGTCTCTGACCTTCTTGGGGACGGTTTCCTCCCTGTCATCCACGTCGGCCCTTATCCCCCTCCTGTTTAGAAGGCGTGCGGTGGCCTCGGCAGCCTTAACATGGGCCTCGGAGACTGGTATCAACCTCACCTGTGTGGGGGAGAGCCATAGGGGAAGCATGGGGGGCCTCCCACCCTTCATGTCCAGGTAGGCCTTCTCAAGGAGGGCGTATATATCCCTCTCGATGGCGCCGCTCGGGGAGCAGTGGAGGATGAGGGGGTGCTTCTGCCTCCCATCCTCATCCATGTAGACTATGCCGTATCTCTCCCCATTCTCCACATCTATCTGGTCCGTTGAGAGGGCTGAGGCCTTGTCAAGGGCGTCCAAGAAGTTGAACTCGTACTTGAGGACGAAGTAGAAGAACCTCTCCTTCCACATCTCCACAAGGGCTGGCTTCCCATGCATCCTCACCAGGGAGTTCACAAACCTCCTGTTTTTCCTGTAGAAGTCTTCGGTTACCCTGATCCCGAGCTCGTAGTCATCCCTTTCGAGCCCTATCCCCCTTAAAACCTCCACGCAGAGCTTGAATCGACGCTTGAACTCCCTCTTCGCCTGGGCTAGATCTCTGCATAATGCGTGGACATCGGGCATGGTGAAGGCCCTGAGCCTTCTAAGTCCGGCCAGCTCCCCGGCCTGCTCCCTCCTGAAGCTGTACCTGGTCAGCTCGTAAATCCTGAGGGGGAGATCCCTGTAGCTTATGGTCGCGTCGTGGCTCATGAGAAACTGGCCGAAGCATGCCGCGAACCTGAGGAAGTACCTGTCCTCGTCCGACTCGACTATGTACTGGCGGGCTGGAAACCTATGGAGATACTTAGCCAGCGATGGATGCTTCATGTCGTACATTATGGGTGTCTCGACCTCCATCCCCCCATACTCATGCACCTTTGACGTGACATACTCCTCAAGGAGGGCCTTCACCATCCTCCCCTTGGGATAGTATCTCAGGTTACCCGGATCTGAGGCGGGCTCGTAATCCACGAGTTCTAGGCTCCTCATAAGGGTCACGTGGGGTGGCTCCTGCTCGACAGCCCTGCTCTTCCTCACCTCGTAATCCGCGAACTTCTTCAGCTTCTCATACCCCTCGAAGTCGAACCTGTCAAGCGGATGGAGAACCCCCTCGGGAGTGAGCACGTACCAATCGGAGACCAGCCTCTCCTCAGCCTTAAGGGCCTCCGAGATAACCTCCTCACCTTTACTCATAGAATTCACCTAGCTCTGTAGATGGACACCCCTCCGCAACCAGAACCATTTTTATGGTAGAAGAGTTCTGCCTATATTCTCCGAGAATATAGCGCCGTCTGCCTATCCTGTTTGGTAGGCGTCCATCTCAACCTAAGAAGGTTTGGGATCCTCCTTTTATATTTTGCGTAGTTCCCTACCACCCTTGCCCAGAAGCCTCGCCTCTTCTATGACAAGGGATCCAGAGAGGCCATTCCACTCCCTTCTCGCCCTAACAACCTCTATCCTGCTCAGGAACCAGGGGGCGTCTAGAACTAGGGTCTCCATCTCCCCCCCTTCTCCACAGGGATCCACCCCGTACCTGCCCTGAAGACCCCTGAGCTCCTCCAGGGCTTTAGTGTCCAAGATTCGGCCAAGCCAGCTCTCATCCAAGCCCAAGGCCGCGACCTCTGAAACCATTATGGACATGCCCCTATAGATCATCTCCTCGACCAACTCGCTTCGATCCCTCCCCCAGAGAGGTGTTATGTGATGGAGGTTAAGCTCCCTGCATAAACGGTCTATCCTGTCCCTCTGGTATCTGGAGGCTATTACCCCCGAGACAACCCCGTCGAGATCCAGCCCTAGAAGAGCCCCCCTCAGATCCTCCAACTCCCTATCCCTCTCACCGCATGTCGGGACGGGTAGATGCTCTATTCCAATGGCTCTTGCCACCAATCCCGCGAGATGTATATTAGCGGAGTGAAACATCCAGCTGTCCTCCCTACGGGGGATCATGGTGACGAGGACCATGACATCATCTCCACGCTCCAATGCCAGGCGGGTAGCGTAGGTGCTGTCCTTGCCTCCTGTGAACAATGATGCCAGCCTCAAAGCCATGCCCTACCAGAGATCTATGATAAATGGTTAAACCGAATTAAAGCTATTCAAGAGACCGTTGAAAATTTGAATATAAAGGCCACATATCCGGCAAGCCATGTTGTTAAGCATCCGAAACACTTTAAGAGGATGAAGAAGTTCATCAATGTGAGCTACTCACGGTTATTAGCGCCCCTCTTCATAGGTTTCTCTTTTTAAAAATCTTTATACCTTGATAATGCGAACTGAGGGGTGATTGATGATATTAGTCCAAAATTTTATTCTATTTTGATTTCTATTCATGAGATTGATATGAGATTTCCAGCATCCTCCAGTTTATCTTGCTCCTTTCAGTTGAAAAATCCATTTTCAATGCATTGAAGTCTGAATAAAAGTTTTCAAGTATCTTTACTCGCCAATTCTCAGGTGGTTCCTGTCGTCCTACCCGCCCTAATTAGCTACTGAATTGACAAATTTCTGACCCCTATCCCGGTCTTGAAACTAAAGGTTTTAATAAGTATAACTTAAAGTATTATTGATGCTTACATGAAGTTAAAAAGTCGGGTTGGACCTAAGGGGCAGGTAGTAATTCCCAAATCCATCAGGGATGCTTTGGGGATAAGGCCTGATGATGTGGTTCTATTTGATGTGGAAGGAGGGAAAGCAACCCTGGAGGTGGTGATGGGAGATCCTATCAAGTTTCTTGAGGAGATTGCACGTTTATACGGCACGGAGTCATCTAAGCTGGTTTGGGGAGAGAGGCTCTACGAGGAGGCCCTGGAGGGTTCTTGAGTGGTCTATCTCGATGCAAATGTATTCGTGTTCGCTGCACTAGCGACCGATGAACTTGGGGAGGCCTCTAGGCGTATTCTCGCAGCATTAGATGGGATCAATGCTAAGACGTGTTCTTTGACCTTCGACGAACTCGCTTGGGCTGCTCTGAGAAAGGTGGACATGATGACTACAGTTAAGGTTTGTAGAGCGATCCTAGGAGTAAAGGGGCTGGATATTGTATCTGTTGATTTCGGAGATGTTTGGAAGATGACTGAAAATATGGAGAGATTTGGGCTTAAGCCCCGCGATGCGATCCACCTAGCTGTGATGCAAAGGCTGGGTGAAAGGATCATCGTGAGTGAAAATGGACACTTTGATACCGCTGAAGTGAAGAGGATCCCCATCATGGACTTTGCAAGCTCCATTTGACTTACCTTTGATTAATCCACCTTCTACAGATCGCATTAGAGCGTCTAGTTTATCTAGACATAGTAGGAGTAAGAGAAAAATCTAATAAAAGGAGGAAAAAGGAAAAATCTCAGGAAAATATCTAAGGGGAAGGTGTGTTGGAGGAAAGAATCTTGCTCAAATTTTAGAATGGAATATGGCAAAGACTGATAGTATTGAATAGGCTAGGAATTTAAATCTTGACTAACGCTTGGAGAGACCCTGGAATGGTGAGTCACTTAGATGGAGGGGTCTTTCTGAGAACCTTTCCCGGCCTTTTTCCTGTGTGTTTACCCTCCTCAACGACCACCTCTCCGTTTACTAATACATATCTTATTCCCCTTGGGTATCTGAGGGGGTCTTCATAGGTTGCCGTGTCTATCACCGTTGCTGGGTCGAAGATTACTATGTCTGCCCACATGCCGGGCCTGAGGAGGCCTCTATCCATGAGGCCTATCTTCCTAGCTGGTAGGGAGGTCATCTTCCTTATCGCCTCCCCTAGTGTGAGGAGCCCCCTCTCCCTCACGTATCTGCCTAGGATTCTTGGATATGTGCCATATGTTCTGGGGTGTTGGAGACCCAGGTCTATGGGTCCTGTGGGTGAGGAGCCGAAGGCGTCTGTCGAGACCATCACCTGGGGGCTCTTCATGTAGGCCTCCACATCGTATTCTGAGCCGTAGAAGATGACCGTCATGGGCCCTCCATTCTCAGTCAGGATGAGGTCCATGGCCGCCTCGAAGGGGTCTCTGCCCATCATGGATGCTATCTCCGGGATGGCCTTTCCCAGGTACTTCTTGTTCTCCTCCCTGTTGAAGGATATCATCTTGAAGCTCTCCCATCCGAGGGTTTTAACCCAGTTCTGCCATCCTGGGATCTCCGACTCTAGGTCCTCTCTCAGCCTCTTCCTAGATTCTGGATCTCTAAGCCTCTCCAATAGCTTATGGATTCCTCCTTCTTGGGCCCATGGAGGAAGGATCGACGAGAACACTGTTGAGCCCGCTGTGTAGGGGTATTGATCCGCGTTAACATCTATCCCCTCCCCCCTGGCCCTCTCTATCTCATAGAGGATCTTGCCGCTCATCCCCCAGTTAGCCCTACCCATCACCTTTATATGGGATATCAGAACCGGTATCCCAGCCCTCCTCCCTATCTCTATAGCCTCCAGAACCGACTGGAGGAGGGTATCCCCCTCTCCTCTAATGTGGCTGGAGTATATGCCCCCATATCTGGCAGCCACCTTCGCAAGCTCTATTATCTCCTCGGTCTTTGTAAATACGCCCGGCGGGTAGACTAGGCCTGTGCTAAGGCCGAAGGCCCCCTCCCTCATCCCCTCCTCCACAATCTCCCTCATCTCCTGCATCTCCCCCTCTGTTGGAGTCCTGTTCTCGAAACCCATGACCGATATCCTCACGTTCCCAGCGGCGATGAGGGGGGCGAGGTTGACGGAGATGCCCAGCCTCTCAACTGCCTGGTAGTACTCTCCGAGGCTCCTCCAGCTCCAAGGGAGGAGAGATGCCATCTCCGGGTGGAAGGCCGCCACATACCTTCTCTGGAGTTCCAAGTCGCCCTTTATGGGTGCGAGGGATAGGCCACAGTTTCCAACGACCTCCGTGGTGACCCCCTGCATCACCTTTGAATCCGATGTTGGAAACAGCATTATCGTGACATCCGTGTGGGAGTGGGTGTCAATGAAGCCCGGGGAGACCGCGAGGCCTCCTGCCTCTATAACCCTCTCAGCCCTAGCATCCCCGAGCCTACCCATCGAGACTATCCTTCCATCTGAAATGCCTATATCGGAGTAGAACCAATCCCCGCCGGATCCGTCGAATACTCTCCCTTCCCTGATCAGAATATCATAGCTCATGTTCTCCTTCAGGGATTCCCCCTCAGCTCATTTAAAACTTCTTGTGAGCTTTTGGCTGGCCGGATGTATATTTTTAAGGAGAAGGGGGTTGATAGTTTGGGATGTTTGAAAGATCCTTGAAGAAGTGTCTGGAGGTTGTGGAGAGAGACCGTAGGGTCATATCCCAAGCCAGCAGATTGGCCTACTATCCCCTTGTGGTCTCAAGGGCTGAGGGGGCGAAGATCTGGGATGCCGACGGGAACGAGTATATAGACTTCCTCTCAGGGGCGGCCGTCACAAACATAGGCCACTGCCACCCCGAGGTGGTAAGGGCGATAGAGAGCCAGGCCAAGAGGTTTATTCACAACACTTTGGGGTACTCCTACTACGAGCTTCCCGTCATCTTGGCGGAGAGGCTGGCAAGCCTCACCCCTGGAGGGTTCAGGAAGAGGGTGGCCTTCGGCCTCTCCGGCTCTGACGCCAACGATGGGGCGATAAAGCTGGCCAGATCTGCGACTGGGAGGCAGAAGATCATCTCCTACCTTGGTTCATATCATGGAACCACATACGGCGCCCTGACCCTCTCGGCAGCCTCCCCCCACATGAAGAGGGGGCTTGGCCCACTCCTCCCGGAGGTATACCATATACCCTACCCGGACTGTTATAGGTGCCCCTTCGGCCTAGAGCACCCGGGCTGCGGCCTCCACTGCTTAGGGTACATGAAGGAGCTTCTGAGGTTGTTGATCCCACCTGATGAGGTTGCAGCCCTCGTCCTGGAGCCGATCCAGGGAGACGCTGGAGTTATCGTTCCACCCCAGGATTTCTGGGTTGAGGTGAAGAGGATATGCGAGGAGCATGGTATCCTATTCATAGATGAGGAGGTTCAAACAGGGTTCTGCAGGACTGGTAGATGGTTCGCGATCGAGCACTGGGGGGTGGAGCCCGACGCTGTCTTGGTCGCGAAGCCAATAGCCTCAGGCCTCCCCATGAGCGCTATAATATCAAGGAGTGAGCTGATGGAGCGATGGTCTGCACCGGCCCACCTATTCACCACCGAGGCAAACCCGGTCTCATGTGCGGCTGCCATCGCAACCCTGGAGGTGATGGAGAGGGAGAGGCTTCATGAGAGGGCTGAGAGGGTTGGAGGCTATGTGATGAAGCGGCTTGAGGAACTCATGGGACGCTTCGAACTTATAGGCGAGGTCAGGGGGAGGGGCCTCCTCATAGGCGTAGACCTGGTCAAGGACCGGAGGACCAGGGAGCCCGCTAGGGCGGAGGCCCTGAAGGTCTGCTGGAGGGCATGGGAGAGGGGATTGGTCATGATCTCCTTCGGAAGGTTCGGAAACGTGCTGAGGATAGCTCCACCACTAACCATAGGAAATGAGGAGCTTGAAAGGGCCTTGGGCATCCTGGAGGAATCCATAGATGACGTCACGAAGGGGAGGGTGCCGGATACGGTTCTCAGGGAGATGAGCGCCTGGTAGCCGCCCTCCCTAACGCACTTAAGACGGACAACCCAGGGTTTATTAAGTTCCTTCACTTAGCTAGCAATAGGCTATGACAAGATGATACATGATCACCTTTAACCCGTGATATGCTTTACCTTTTAATAGATCCTTTTTTGATTTTCCGACTCTAGTCTCTAATTATCATATCTCTACCCTCCTTGATGTCATAGAACCTTCATGATGATATTCATCAAGAACTACAAAATCTTTTCTATAAATAGTTTTTTCTTCTTACATTCATTGCTCCATTCTTCTTCCATCCGCAATTATTCATATATTATTATAAGTGTATTTAATCTTAGCTATTCCTTTCAAGATGTTTACAATAGGTTTGTTATCCTAGAGCTAAGCCTTTGGATTCTTATAATTTATCTATAATTTGGGTTCTATGAGATAGACCCGGCTGTCACCGCACCATGATATTTTGCGTTCAGGTTTTTAAACCTCCTGGAAAAGCTTAAATAATATATTATAAATACATTAATTTCCGGAGAATGAAATGCTTAAAGCAGGTGTTATCTCCGAACTGATAGTTGTAGCACTTCTCTCAGCGATGATGGGGTACTACCTATGGCTCGTCTCGAAGGGGAGGCCTCTACCCAAGATTCGCAGGATACCCGCGATAGATGCCATCGAGGAGGGGATAGGGAGATGCGCGGAGATGGGCAGACCCATGCACTATGCGCCAGGCGATTTCGGCCAGATCTCGGGAGAGTGGGGGCCGGCCGTCGTCTCCGCCTTGAACATCTACAAGTACACGCTCAAGCTCGCAGCCAAGCATGAGGTCCCGGTCTACACGAGCCTCCCAGGGGTTGCTGAGATAATCCCCCTGGTCCAAGGGATAGCCCGGGAGGCTTATAGGGAGGAGGGGAAGCCTGAGCTTTATAAGGAGGAGAACATCCTCTACTATGGCCCGTCTGCCTATAAGATCGCCAGATGTGGGACTGTTCTCAGGAATAACGTCGCACTCAACGTCCAGATAGGCGTATTCTACACTGAGATCCAGAGCCACGCCGTGGCTAGGCAGATAGGTGCGATAAACATCGGGGGGACCACGAGGTGGACGGCTATGTATGGGCAGGCCATAACCTGCGACTATGTCCTGATCTGTGAGGAGGTCCTCGCAGCCGGAACATTGGTGTCTGGAGATCCCGGGATGACCGCCAGCCTGGCTGGGGAGGACGTCGTGAAGATGTTCCTGGTAGCCCTCGGAGTCATAGGCATAATCCTAGGCCTTATGGGAAACCCGGCGCTAAATAGCCTCTTGAAGATGTAGGAGGTGTAGGAGATGGCTGTAGTCATTAGGACGCAGATCCCCATGTACATAATCTCTATTATAGGATTTATCTTAATAGTAGAATACTTCATCGCCCTAGAACCCCTAGCCGCATTCAGGAAGGAGATGCTGACCTGGGGGGTAATAATATATAACTTTGTTACCCTCCTAGGCTCGGCCCTGATGCTGAGATACCACTCACTAAGAATTATGAAACCCCCATCTCGTGAGCCCTGGGCGAGATATTATAGCATAGTTGCCATCGCAGCCTTCATCGTCTTCCTCGCTATAGGATACGGAATTGGGTTGAGTAGTACACAGTATGTGACCATGTACATGCGGACGGTTATCCCGGCCACCACCACCCTCTGGGGCTTAAATCTCATCTTCTCGACCATGGGCGTCTACCGCGCGATGAGGATCTCCAACCTTGAGGCCCTAGCCTTGCTCATAGGAGCCATGTCCTACTTCCTGAAGGAGATGCCCATCATCTGCGCCATATTCCCACCAATGACCGGCATAGGGGACTGGTTCTTGAGGTACGCCATGACACCAGCAGCCCGAGTTGCGGTCCTAACAGCAGCCCTGATAAGCGTCGTCGTCTGCTTGCGAACCATCATCCAGAAGGAGAGAACAGCGGTAATATGAGGTGGTGGTGGAATGGCTGGAAAGGAGAAGACGGCTTGGGATAGGCTCCTGGATGTCCCACAGTGGGCTGTGGCGATCGCGGTCTTCGCGTGCCTCATAATCCCAGTACTCCACCCCCTCGGGCTTCCGGTTCCTGTGGGAGCTCCAGCCGCGGACTATATCAAAGCGATAAAGGAGATACCTCCAGGTTCGAACGTGCTCTTCTTCCAGGAGATGTCGGGAAGCGGCTGGGATGAGACGAAGGGGAGCTTCACGGCCACCCTCAAGTACCTCTGGTCCAAGAAGATAAACGTGGTCATAGTAGCGGTCTACGCCGACGCTGCCCCCACCACCCTCTGGGGCATAGACTACGCTAATCCGAAGAGGTTCGGCGTGAAGTACGGTGAGAACTATGTCTTCCTAGGCTATGTTCCAGGGGAGGAGGTTATGGTGGCCGGATTCCGAGACAGCATCCGTGCCAGGGTCTCAACGGATTACATGGGAACCCCGCTAGACAAGATTCCACTCATGCAGAAGGTTGATAGCTGGAAGGATGTCGTTGCGATCTTCGTTAATTTTTCCACGGGCACAGCCATGGACAAGTATGTGAGGCAGTGGTATGCCACCCACCCCGAGATTCCTCAGCTCTGGATGACCGCCTCGGGGAATGAGATGAGCACGGTATCCTACTGGGTGGCGGGGATGGCTAAGGGATACCTATCAGGTCCGACTGGGGGCGCGGCGATGGAGGGCTTCATCGGCGAGCCAGCCCTCGCAGCGAAGATCACAGACATGAAGAACCTCGCGTCCATCCCCACCCTAGTGATGGTGCTGATAGGGAACATCGCCTACTGGGGGAAGAGGCTGTCGGGGAGGAGGTGAGGGGCTTGTCCTGGGAGCTCTTTTGGTTGGGCTGGTCTAGCTTAATGGCCGTCGGGATAATGACCCTCGTCTGGAGGGAAAACCCTTACTACAGGCTGATCGAGCATATAGTCATAGGTGCCGGCTGCGCCCACTCGCTGATGTACGGCCTCCTAGCCGTTAAGACAACCGCGTTGGACTCCATAATGGCTGGGAGAGTTCTCCTGGTGATACCTCTGTTCCTAGCCATCCTCACCTTTGGGAGGTTGACGCCGTGGGGATGGATGGCAAGATATCCCACAGCGCTTCTAACAGCGATAGGCATAGGAATCCTCGTGGGAGGGGCACTGGAGGCCCAGATAGTTGGGCAGGTCAGGAGCATAGGGGAGGAGATGATCGCAGCCAAGGCCCCATTCACAGTGGCCTCCGCCCTGTTCGCCGGCATAGCAACCCTCTGCGCCATAATGTACTTCATATACACGAGGGAGCATGTAGGGGTTTACGGAGGCCTAGCTAGGTTCGGGCGAATAATAATGATGTGTGGCCTAGGCGTCTCCTGGGGGATGGAGTTCGGCTGGTTCATAACCGCCCTCGGAACATGGACAGAGAATGTCGTGAACTTCATAAGGGCATTATTGGGCATACCCTATTAGCTCTAGAAACGAAACATTCCCCATTTTTTACCTTTTTAATATGATTAAAATGAGATTTAATGTTCTTTACATAATCCTAATGCTTCTCTCCATATTTTATGATATCGGCCTTGAAGTGTAGACAGTATCCTTGACAGAGGCCCATCCTCCAGTTATAACAGTTTTTGCATGTAGGGAGCTGATAGTTTCGATACCTGTTTGAATCGCTCAATAAATCTTGAAACATCTTACCGGCTGGGGCCTCGGGAACCCTATACGTCGGGAGCAATCCACGCATCGATGTGCAGTACTCAACCCTCAGGTCCGGCATCACATCCATGCTCGGTAAACAGATGGATGAAAAGTTGCTGAATAGGTATAGGAACATCAACTCTTTCTGCGTGAAGATGCAGAAGGGGAGGGCATCATCCAGCATGGGTTTAACCCCCTCCCTCACGGCATCCTTCACGAAGCTCATCAGGGTTGGCTTAATCTTCCTGAGGGAATTGAAATCGATGTGGAGGTTGCTTTTATCCGCGGATGGCCTGCTGACATCATATCTTATCACGGGAGAACCATATCTCTTGGCCAAATCGATGATGTAGGCGTACTCCTGATCCGGCTTGTAGAAGGTTATTGAGAGGCACAGATGCCTGAGGCTGCTCGTATCAAACCCTGAACGGATAACGGGAACATCCTCATTCCTCCACCTCAAAACCTCAAGGTTTCTATTCAGCAACGCCCATTCATCCTTGGTATAAGTCTCAGGGGATGTCACGTTAACGAGCCAATTTGTTCCTGTAAGCCTCACCAATTCCCTATACAGATCGGTCTCTCCCAGCCCATTTGTCAAAATGGCATCGATCACGATACGGTTCTTCACCAATTCCTTAGCGAAGTCGAGGAGGTTGGGGTGGAGCATAGGCTCGCCTCCAGCCAACTTAACCCTCTCAATCCCGGAATCCCTAAGCCAGCGGATAACCGTCCGCAGATCCTTATAAGACATGTGGCGGGCCTCCGCTTCGTCTCTCTTGATCCAGTCATTTAGGAAGCAGAAGGGGCAAGCCCTATTGCACAACTCCGTTAAAATGAGGTTAACGCAAGTAGGACCTGGAATTTGAGACGCCTCCCATACCCCCACATAAGAATATTTAAAACACGATAAATAACTTCTCGCTGTAACCCTTAAGAATTGGGTTTAGGTTATGGTGGTGAATATGCCGCAAGGTGATTACAAATGAGTAGCATCAGGGCTGATAGGCTTCTAGAGGAGATTGAAGGGTCTTTAAAGGTTGCTGAGAAGATAGTCAGAATGGATTTCAATAGCTTCATCAGCGATGTGAGAAATAGATATACGCTCAGGTTAGCCCTCGTCGAGATAGTTGAGGCCTCAGTTACGCTAGGATTATATATACTTAGAGAGCGTTTTGATGTGGAGGCTGTGGAAGGGTATGTTCAGGTTTTTAGAAAGTTGATGGAACACGGAGTTATCTCCCCGAATGTTGAGATAGGTATGGAGAGGCTCACTAGGTTAAGGAACATGATCATCCACAGGTACTGGGAGGCTGACGATGCTAGGATATACAGGGAGGCCGGGGGGAGTGGTTTAATGATTATCAGGAGATTTGTTGAGGAGGTTGAGGGATATGCCTCTAGAGCTTGAGCTTGCTGAGAGGTTCAGGTTCTTCAGGTTGAGCCCGAGGGAGAGGGCAGAGATCGCCGATAAGCTGAGGGGGATGCTGAGTGGACTTAAAGAGGTCTCCCTAGCTATCATATACGGCTCCTTCCTCAAGGAGTACCCGTTCAGGGATATTGATGTGGCAATCTACATCGGGTGTGAAAATGTGGATCAACTGGACTACAAGCTTAAGCTCGACACCATGCTATCAGAATACCTAAGATACCCGGTTGACGTAAAGATCCTAAACAACGCACCCCCATGGTTCACGAGAGGGGTCCTAGAAGATGGTGAGGTACTGTTTATCAGCGTACCTTTCCTCAAGGAGAGGCTCTACCTAAAGGCCATAGACGAGGGGGAGGTTCGGCATTGGTTAGATGCCGAGGAAACGCCTTAACCTCTTTAATGGTCCTCCAACCGCCTCATTCATACCCCTCTTCTCCGCCCCTTCTCTCTTCATCGTTTCCTCTTCTGCCTTTTGCTCCAGCATCCTGATCAGTTTTTCGATATTATCTCGATTCTCGAAGACCATGAATAACTTCTCAGAGCCTAAGGAGATCCTCTCCCCCAGGCCGTAGAGGAGGGGGCTTATGAAGAAACGGCCCATCTGCCCACCTATATACGCCATGGGCTTGAAGGTCTGGAGCATCAAGACCGCGGCAGCATTCATCCCATATTCCGATATCTTTTCAGCAACCCTTTTAATGATCTCCTCCTCTTCCTCAGGCGTGAGCTCCAGTCCCCTGAACAATCCAATTAATTTTACCTTCAGCTGTCTATAAAGTTTTCCAAGGACCCCTTTTTGGACTTGATCAAAGTTAAACATCTTCAAATCCCCTCGTATCTCTTCATCTCTATTGGTTCCAAGCTCATGGGTAGAGGGTTATCAAAGCTGGGGGCAGTTCACACATCCGGATTCTCAGGCTCTCCCACGAACTATATGTGACAATGAAACCTATGAGAGGGATGGGAAGAGCAAAGGGCTAGAAGCTTTAAAGCGATGAAGACGCCTTATTAAATAGAGTGTACATAAAAGGAGAGATATAAATGTGATTTTAGAGATTATGTAAAAAGGAGATCTATGACATCATAAATCTTGAATGAATATAGGGATCCTTTTTTTCTCATCGATACCTCGAATAGGTAATAAATATAAGCCTTTAAAATGGTTATTTAATCGAATGAATGGTATACTAAGGAGGGGAAGGCTCAAAGGCTTAAAGGCCTCTCCGGAGAAAGATGGGGCAAGAGAACATTCTCAACTCGGTCGTAGATATCTGGGAGAGGGCTTATGGGAGAGGGCTGTTGAGGAGTTTGAGAGGGCCTTAGAATTAAATCCAGATGATCCCGGGACGAGGCTCAGGTTATCCTATGCCCTCCTACAGTTGGGATTGGAGGAGAGGGCCTTTGATGAGTATAGAAAGGCCTGGGAGCCCTATGCGAGGAACAGGATAGTCGCTCGATTGATCGATGCATACCAACAGTATATCGGCACAAGCCATGAAACCCTCCTTCGATGGCATGATGAGGGGAGATATATGGACCCCTTCCCCGTAGAGAGGGGCTATGCCGAAGACCCCGAGCAGTTCGAGGCCTGGCTGAATAGGCAGAGCCTCTTCGGATTCGAGTATAAATCCACCCCGGATGTGGAATTCTACCCATTCGTCCTGGAAAATCTGGAGCAGAATGACGTCGTCCTAGACCTCGGGGCGGGGGATCTCAGGCTGGATATCCTCATGGCCGAGAGGGTGAGAAAGGTCTATGCGGTCGAGGTGAACCCGATACTTGTCGGTAGGGCCCTCCAAGTAATAGGGTATGATCTTCCTAGGAATCTGATTGTTATATGTGCAAACCTTTTTGACATCGAGATCCCAAAGGATGCAACCGTTGCAGTTATCTTGATGAGACACTGCACGCGTCAAGAAGAGATATTCAGAAGATTTAAGAAACTCAAGATAATAACAAATTTTGGAGGAGAACTAATAATAAAAGATAAAAGAGATTAAAATCACATAAAATTATAAAAAATGGATTAAAATAGGATAAGGATAAATTAGATGTGTTGTTTATGAATGGCAAAATTGTTCAATATCAAAGATTCCTTTGTTAAAGGCCCATCCAACTATTTTTCTGAGGCTATGACCCCCTCCATCTCCAGCTGGAGAACCTCTTCCTCCGTATAACCTAGGAGATTTACTAGTATCTCGCGGTTGTGTTGCCCCAGTAGTGGCGCCGCGGATATGACCCTCCCAGGTGTCTCTGAGAACTTGACGGGGAAGTTCAGCACCTTTAGCTTTCCAGCCTTAGGATGCTCGACCTCGACGAAGAGGTCTCGGGAGAGGATGTGGGGGTCTCTCGTCGCCTCACTGGCATAGTACACCGGGGCGACTGGGAGGCCAACCTCCACGAAGAACCTGACGGCCTCCTCCCTGCTCATGTTCTCAACATACTTCTCCACAACCTCCCTCGATATCTCCTCAACCCCCAGCTTCTCCTTGAGGAGGTCGATACCACTCGCCCTCATGCCCGCGACCTGTATCCAACCATCCCTAACCCTCATGATACCACCTATTCGCAGCTGATCCGCCTTCTTCCTGAGCTCCTCCATCTCCTTCCTCCTCTCAGCCTCATTCTTTCCACTAAGGAAGTACGTTGTGACATTGGTGTTGTAAACCATCATGCAATCCGCCTGCGCCACATCTATCATCTGCCCCCTTCCAGTCCTATCCCTATAGCGGATGGCTGCGATGATGCACATCGCCGCCATGGTTCCAGGGGCGAGATCCCCGAAGTAGCCTACAAGGTTTATGGGAGGCCCGTTGGGGTCTATTCTATCTCCGAGCTCCCTCGTATATCCGGTGATCGACTCCGCTATGACCGCGAAGGAGGGTCTACTCGCATATGGACCTGTCTGGCCGAATCCCGAGAGGGAGGCGTAGATTATGTCGGGCCTTATCTTCTTCAGCTCTTCATAGCCGAAGCCGAGCTTCTCCATGGTTCCAGGCGTGAAGTTCTCGACAACTACATCAGAGATCTTAACTAACTTCTTGAAGATCTCCTGCCCCTTAGGGTGTTTGAGGTTGACTGCCAGATCCTTCTTGTTTAGGTTGAAGTGGTGGAAGGTGGAGCTTGCACCCCAGTACATGGGGCCTATCTCAGGAATCCTATCCAGAGCCCCCCAAGGAGGCTCGATCTTTATCACCTCCGCCCCAAGCTCAGCTAGCATAAGGGTGCACCAGGGCCCAAACCAGACATGAGTTAGATCGAGAACCCTGATATCCTCCAAGATCCCCCTCATCATCGCTCCAATTTCTTCTAACGAACTCCTTTATATATTTATGTCATGTATATTATTGTAGTGGAAAAATGATGACTCATAATTTTAATCTTTTATTTATTTGTTTTCTTAATATCATGCGACATCTATAAACATGATATTATGTTTTTCTACAAAACCATGCAGGTAGAAATGTATTTAAATTGGTGATGGAAGCTGTACTGAGGCAAGGGTTATGATCGAGATCAGGCTCCACGGACGAGGAGGGCAGGGGGCAGTCACAGCCAACGAGATCCTAGCAGAGGCAGCCTACTATGAGGGGAAGTATGCGCAGGCGATACCCATGTATGGAACCGAGCGGAGAGGGGCACCTGTGACAGCCTACCTTCGACTCGACGAGGCTAGGGTGAGGGAGAGGGACCTGGTCCATGAGCCAGACATAGTGGTGGTTCTCGACCCCGCCATCGCCCAGCGCCCAGCTATTTTGGAGGGATTGAAGGAGGGAGGCCTCGTGATAGCGAACTACCCACACCCACCTGATATGTTTCCACTGGGGGGGAATTTCAGGGTAACCACGGTTGACGCCACGGCTATAGCCCTAGAGACCCTCAAGCGCCCAATAACGAACACCGCCATCCTAGGGGCCTTCAGCAAGGTCACAGGGCTCGTGAAGGTCGAGTCCATCGAGAAGGCCATCCTCCACAGGTTCCCAGGCTCGCTCGGTGAGATGAATGTCAAAGCCGTCAGGGTGGCCTATGAGAGGACCCCTATGCCCATCCAGGCGAGGGGAGAGGTGAGGAAGGATGAGGAGGGGCCCCTCAGCGGGAGCGGCTATGGGCTGATCAGAAGCGCGGCCGGCTGGAGAACCTTCAGGCCCGTATGGGATTATGAAAAGTGCACTGGGTGTAGGATCTGCTGGATCTACTGCCCTGACAACGCGATCGGCTGGGTGGAGGAGAGGCCGACCGTGGATTATAGGAAGTGTAAGGGGTGTGGGATCTGCGTGAATGAGTGCCCAACTAAGGCGATAGAGTTCAAGAGGGAGGGGATATAGGGATGGAGCGTAAGAGGTTCGAGGTTATGACCGGGAATAAGGCCTGCGCCTGGGGCGTGAAGCTCTCAAGGGTCCAAGTGGCCTCGATATATCCGGTCACCCCCCAGACAACCATTGGAGAATACATAGCGGAGTTCATAGCCAATGGGGAGCTGAAATGTGAGCTGGTGAACGCGGAGGGGGAGCTTTCAACCCAGGCCATAGTCAAGGCCGCCTCGAGG